>NZ_VPAS01000042.1:0-3724 GCF_013419125.1 Acinetobacter sp. YH12102
CGCATATCCAGCAACAACATGAAGAATTGGAGAAACAGAATAAACGTTCCCGTGCCAAGAAAAGTATGCCGAGCCGTAAAGCTCAGAAAGCTGTTATTGGACAAAGAAATTTAAATCCTGTGCTTGAATCTTGTGGTTAAAAACAGGACATTTTAAATGGTTTATCGCATAGACATTTTAATTGGTGAATAACATCTGTTATAAGCCCCATACATTCAAGTTTATTTCTTGCATGAATGTATCCTATAGGATACATTAATCTTATGTACTCAATATATACCACTGAAGTCTTTGATGACTGGTTTACTAAGTTAAAAGACCAGCAGGCAAAAAGACGTATACAAGTCCGAATTGATCGGGTTGAAGATGGAAACTTTGGAGATACTGAACCAGTCGGTGAAGGTGTCTCTGAATTACGTTTCTTCTTTGGACCTGGCTACAGGATCTATTACTGTAAGCAAGGGCAAAGGGTCGTTATTCTTTTAGCAGGCGGAGACAAGTCTACGCAAAGTAAAGATATAAAACTTGCCCTACAACTAGCACAAGATTTAGAGGAGGAGCTGTAAATGGCTATCAAACTTCGTAAATGGGACAGTGCTGAACATCTTAAAACAGAAGAAGATATGCAAGCTTACCTACAAGCCTGTATAGATGAATCTAATGGTGATGCGGCATTCATTGCAAAAGCTTTAGGTAATATTGCTAAAGCTAAAGGAATGGCTCAATTATCAAGAGACACAGGTTTAGGCCGAGAAAGTCTTTATAAAGCACTTTCTGGCGATGTAAATCCAAGCTTTGATACTGTTATTAAAGTGGTAAAAGCGCTGAATTTACGCTTAGCAATTTAAAAAAAACTAGTAAAAAAGGGAGCTTAAAGCTCCCTTTTTTAACTTCATATAACGTGTATTATGTTAATTTTAGGAAATCTTAGTCTTTAGCTAACATAATCTTCAGTTGATATTACTTGAGCATATGCAAATTCAAAAGCGGCCATTAATGTTGCATGGACATGACCAGCAGGTACTTTAACGCCATTAAATTCCAAGTCTAGTGTTGCACAAGCATCATGTATCACTTTTACCTTATAACCAAAATCAGAAGCAGCACGAACAGCAGCATCAACACACATATGCGTCATAGCACCAATCACGACTAACTCAGTCACTTGATTGCTATCTAAAATTTCTTTGAGATTCGTATTTAAGAACGCATTGATGTGATTTTTAATGATTACAGCTTCATCTTCTTGCGGCTTAACTGTGTCCTGAAATTCAATACTATTTGAGCTAGGTTCAAATATAGGAGATTCAGCATCAGCAATATGTTGCACATGAATCACTTGAGTACCCAGTTGACGGGCTTTCGCAATTACTTTCACTGCATTAGCAGCAGCTTGTTCAATATTTACCAATGGTAATTTACCTGTAGGTAGATATTCATTTTGTAAGTCGATAACTAATAAAGCTGATTTTGACATACCTATTCCTTTACTTAACTAATATTTGTTTTGTTCTACTTATGTTTTAAAGAAGTGGAATGCTTCCATTTCTTTAAGTCACTTTAGAAAGAAAGCGTTTCACCATCGATAGGAATTAAAACCTTCTCTTGGATTCCTTTGTCCTTTACGTAATCTGCAAGCTCAGCACGTGTTACCGACATGTGGTTAATTGCATCCATGTGAACAGCAACCACTTTAGCATTTGGTGCTTTCTGAGTTGCATGATAAGTATCTTCTTTGCCCATAATAATGGATTCTTTAAAGCCATCAACCAAGGCGTTACCTGTATTCAAGACAATCACATCAGGTTTAAATGTTTGAATCGCTTGATCAACTTCAGAACGCCAGATGGTATCTCCTGCCACATAAACAGTTTCATGGCCAGCAGCTTCAAATACCACACCCATTGCTTCACCTAATCCAGCTTTAAGCTTAGGAATACGGTACATGGCATCAGTACCGTGTTGACCACCAGTTTTAGTGAGCTTAATCCCTTCAAAGGTCGCTTGAGTTAATACACGAACATCTTTGAAGCCTTGTGACTGAATGATTTTCTGGTCTTCTTTATTCTGTACAAACAACGGCATGTTTTTCGGAATAGTCGCTTGTGCTGCATCATCCCAATGATCTAGATGGGTATGGGTCACGATTACCGCATCTACACCTTCTAAAATCGTTTCGGGCTTGATAGGCAAATCGACTAATGGGTTCCGTAAATAGCTACGATGAGTATCAGGAAAACCTTCATAGAATCCTTTTTTAGCAAACATTGGGTCAATTAAAAAAGTCGTATCAGCATAGGTTACTTTAATCGTTGCATTGCGAATTTCTTGTATATGCGTAACTTTAGAAGTATCTCGCTGAACCACCTTATCATTCGCATATAAATGGACTGAAGCCATTGCCAGAGAGAGTGCAATAACAGAGCTACTTAAAATTTTATTCATGTTCCAGATCCAATCATTTAGTCATACTCGAATCATGATAGGAAAAATTAAGCAATAAAATTGTCTTTAAGGACAATCATCGAAACTATTGGGACAACATGCTATATTTATTATTTTAGAGAGGTAGATTGAATGGCTATACCAGTGATTGGATTGTTCGTATATCCCAATATAAATCCATTTCACTTCTCTATCCCCCATATCATTTTCAATATCAAGATTGAAGATAAACGCTTATTTGATCTGAAAATTTTTTCTATAGATGGCCAACCCGTAAAAACAGAACAGTCTATGATGATTATCCCTGATGGGGGGATCGAACTTATTAAACAATTGGATCTTATTATTATTCCTGGATGGGATGATTTTAATCACAAACCTGAAAAAGTACTTATCGATGCCCTAAATTGTGCATATCAAGCTGGAATTAGAATTGTAGGGTTATGCTACGGAACTTATGCATTGGCATATGCAGGGCTGCTTGACCATAAAAAAGCAGCTACGCACTGGATGGCTGAACAGGATTTTAGTGAACGATTTCCACAGGTTCAACTTGATAATGACGCCCTGTATGTAGAAGACCAAAGGATCGTAACCTCTGCTGGAACAGGCGCAGCGTTAGACTGCTGCTTGTACTTGGTACGTGAAATCTATAATGCACGAATTGCGAATAAAGTTGCTAGAGTAATGGTGATCCCGCCTCACCGTGAAGGTGGGCAAACTCAGTTTATTGAACAGCCAGTCGCAGAATCGAGCCAAGATGCACAAATTAACCTATTACTTGATTTTTTAAGAAAGAATTTAGCCTTACAACATAATATTGAAAGCCTCGCTGAACGGACACATATGACACGCAGGACGTTCACACGGTACTTTAAGAAAGCGACAGGTATGACCTTAGTCGATTGGCTGAATACTGAAAGAATCAGATTAAGTTGTGAACTTTTAGAAGCGACAAACTTGTCTATCGAAAAGATAACCGAGCTTTCAGGTTTTAATAATACTGTGTCATTTAGAAAGAATTTCCGTGAAAAATATGGCACCAGCCCTCAGGCATGGAGAAAAGCTTTTGGGATCATTAATGAGAATAATCCGCCCCATTTAACATAATGGCGGTTATACGAAATTTCGTTGTTAGAACCCATTTAAAGGGTCTATATTCTCACCAATAAAAATGTCTGGTTTATGATGGTTTTTATCACCATGGACTGGATATAAAATATAGATGCTGATCACTATGTCTGACAAAGAAATTCAACGTCTTGCAGTTCTGCAAGAC
>NZ_VPAS01000043.1:0-2931 GCF_013419125.1 Acinetobacter sp. YH12102
GGCTATCATCGGCGAAGTTTGGTTGAAACTAAGATGCATTGCATCAAATTATTAGGAGATAAACTCAGTGCAAGGAGTTTTGATAGCCAAGTGAATGAGATCCATGCACGTGTAGCAGTCCTTAACAGATTTACGGAATTAGGTCGACCACTTACCCAAGTTACGCCTTAAATTTGGCTCAATTAGGGGCGCTTTGCATTTCAAATCTTTGTGCAACAAAGCCCTTTATGACTACACCCACAATCAATAATTAGTGCCATTAAAAATTGTCGAAGAAGTAATTCCTTTTGCTCATCCGTAAAATCAGCATTAAAAACATCAGTTTTAAGCCTTTTCGGTAATTCAGCTTCCCAAAAGAAATGCAACTTGAGCTTAAACTCATGTAACCTTTGCCCTCTAAGCAATTTAATTTGCGTTGCTTCGATATCTTTAATAACTAGGGCTGAATACACTCTTTGAATAAGCTTAATTTCATATTGATCCTTTAACCACGGTATTTGTGACTCTATTTCTTGCTTTTTTTTCACACATAATTCAGACCAAAATCCCCTTAATTCTTCCAAATCTTTTTTTGAGATTTTCCTATTGCGAAAGTATTTCTCTACTTTAGCTCGATTCAAATACATTTCGTTTTGAATAAGATCATCAAGTTTCTTTTTTTCACAAGATTCCGTGATCTCATGGATAAGAAATTCTGAGATTTTTTCAAATAAAACATTCGTCGAAGACTCTAGCTTAGTTCGAATTTTTTGTAACTCTTCATCTTTCATGATTGGCTCACCACTGATTTTAATCCCAGTCTTTTAAACAGCTGATTTACTGCATCTTGAATTTCAATCATGTAGGTGTAGGGCTGTAAAGATGAATATTTTGAAAATCCGATCTCATTTTGTTGATCGTGCGCATACCAACTCTTAAAAATCGCATCGGGCAATTCTAAAAAATTCCTTACAAAATGGCGCGTCCAATTGGGATATAACTCATCAATTTCAGGAAAGTTTTCTGATAAATAAGATGCTATATGCTTTTGTGTAAGTGGCTCCAATGTGAAGCTCATGAATTCTGAACCTTTCTTCCAATAAGAAAGGTAATAGATATGATCTGCTGTATTAGCTAGTTCTAAGGCATTAATGTTTTTGATAAATTCATCATAATGCTGTAACTCATTAACAACGAATTCGATCAGAGGTGAATAACGACCATGTGGACGAGATCTACTGCTCTTATCATGGATATATGCAATATTAGTAATAAAATCAAAGTTTTCTCTGATACTAGATGCACCTATAGCAGGACGTGCGCCTGAAGACAATAAACAACAAAACCAGATCCAAACACTGAAAGCATTAAATTTTTCAGCAATGTCTTGTTCTTCTTTTAAAACTTGGACAACTTTCGAGTTTAATGTATTTAAGAATTTTTTCGCTTTATCAAATGACCATACACGCTGACTTCCTACGCGGGCTTGCTCTTCTACTTGAATAAATTGCGGACGATCTAAAACATTTACCTCGTTTTTATTTTGAAACCATAGATATATATACTGCTCATATACCTCATTTAACTGTTTATAAGAAAATCCCCCATACGCTAGATCAGGTTGATGTGAAACCTGTCTACCGATTAAGAAATTTTTCGTAAGATCATCTTTACATATACGGTTCAAATGAAAGGAAAGTTGTAAAGCAATTGAATTAACTGATATCGGGCCTATACGACGATGATAAAACCATTCTGATAAAGACTTTTCGAAATCTGTATTCGTTAGATTGGAAAGGTTAGCCTCTCTAATTCTATTAATCCACATAGCAGGAATTTGAAATGCCCAAGTTGTATGCTCGTTATATTTATTGTCTTTTTTAGCAATTTGACCTTTCAAATTTTTATTTACATTTGCATCAACGATCCACAAATAATAGGCACGATTGGAGCTACGTTTTAATTGCTTAGTTTTTAGCAATTGGTCGATATCTTGAAATATAACGGCACTCTGCCCGGTAAAGATTGACATCAAGCAACAAGCTGCTTTTGCAGATTCCATGATATCTTTGTTTTCATGAAGTTGGTCAAGTAAAATCTGGTTTACAATTTTTAATAAGGGTATGTCCAAATAGTAAATATTACTCACCGTTGGTTGCTGAGTTCTATCTATATGACGATTCAATCTTTGATTTGAGACAAATGGTGCTAGTCTACGCGTATCTTCATTTAGATTATAATCATACTGCTTAGAAGTCTTATCTTCATCGACTTCATCATCAATGTTATCTTTGTCATCTGAGTAATCAAACTGGCTCTCGGTGACCAAAGGTGGATTATGATATGTCTGCGGATCAACGTCCAAATCGTCTATATTCTCAATCTCATCCGTCCTTTTAATTCTTACGTTGTGGCGATAACAGATATCCTCAACTGCGATCCTGTACTCATCTAAATACCTTGTTAAAGCTTTAACTATCTTTTTTGAAACATTAACTTCAAGATCCTTACAGACTGCTATGACATGTACATTTTGGGCTTTTGCATAAGTATTGAATTCTTTAATGGTCTTAGCCGTATGATCGAACTCAATAAGATGATTAAAATATTGAGAAATTATAGGTAAAACTTCAGAAAGAAAACCTTTAAAACTTTTTTCCATCATGTTTAAAATTAGATAGAAATTATAGTTTAGCCTTTCAATTTTAGCTTGAGAGTTCTCCATATTGGACATCAACCCAACTAAAAAATTTACAACATTAAAAATTTTCAAAATATTTTGGTTAATCGAAAGTTGTTTTTCTTTATTTATAACATCCGAATCTGGTGGTGTTTCAAAAAGTATGCTGAAAAAAAGCAGGTTGGATTTTGATAAAATAGAGAAATGCGAATAACTCTAGAAATCAAGTGTCCAGCCTGCCTAAGTGACAGTATAAAGAAAAATGGCACAAA
>NZ_VPAS01000044.1:0-2617 GCF_013419125.1 Acinetobacter sp. YH12102
ATACCAGCGCACAGCCCAAAGAATGATTTCGCCCTGAAAATGCCGACCATGGAAAGGATTCATATGCTGCACCTTTAGCTAAAACAGTCTTCAGCTTACCATTCGTGGTTATTTGCAACAGTGCCGTGTGGTCTACGGATATAACGTATATCCCTATGGCAAAAGGCTTTGTTTATTTATGTGCTGTGATTGATTGGCATAGCCGCAAGGTACTTGCGCATAGGGTATCGATTAGTATGGAGGTGGATTTTTGTATTTCGGCTTTAAATGAAGCGATTGAAAAATATGGTCGACCTGAAATATTTAATACAGACCAAGGCAGCCAGTTTACCAGTGATGCATTTATTGATGTATTGAAATCAAATGGCATTCAAATCAGTATGGATGGTAAAGGTCGATGGGTAGATAATGTGATGGTTGAACGATTATGGCGGAGCGTTAAATATGAAGAGGTGTATCTCAAAGCTTATAGCAGTGTCACAGATGCGAAAAAGCAATTAAGTGCATATTTTGAGTTTTATAATTTGAAACGACCTCATTCGAGTCTAGACAAAATGACACCAAATGAGTTTTACTATGATCAGCTACCCCAACAAAACAAGGTGGCTTAACTAGAGCGGAATATCACTTATAAATACGCTTTTAGTTGTTCAAACAAGTGGGACCACCTCTATATCTCGATAGGTATAGTAGAGTGATATCTCGATAGGTATAGTGTTTTGCAGTTTAGAGGAGATATCGCGATGCATACGCGGAAGGCAATAACGGAGGCGCTTCAAAAACTCGGAGTCCAAACCGGTGACCTCTTGATGGTGCATGCCTCACTTAAAGCGATTGGTCCGGTCGAAGGAGGAGCGGAGACGGTCGTTGCCGCGTTACGCTCCGCGGTTGGGCCGACTGGCACTGTGATGGGATACGCGTCGTGGGACCGATCACCCTACGAGGAGACTCTGAATGGCGCTCGGCTGGATGACGAAGCCCGCCGTACCTGGCTGCCGTTCGATCCCGCAACAGCCGGGACTTACCGTGGGTTCGGCCTGCTGAATCAATTTCTGGTTCAAGCCCCCGGCGCGCGGCGCAGCGCGCACCCCGATGCATCGATGGTCGCGGTTGGTCCGCTGGCTGAAACGCTGACGGAGCCTCACGAACTCGGTCACGCCTTGGGGGAAGGATCGCCCGTCGAGCGGTTCGTTCGCCTTGGCGGGAAGGCCCTGCTGTTGGGTGCGCCGCTAAACTCCGTTACCGCATTGCACTACGCCGAGGCGGTTGCCGATATCCCCAACAAACGGTGGGTGACGTATGAGATGCCGATGCTTGGAAGAGACGGTGAAGTCGCCTGGAAAACGGCATCGGATTACGATTCAAACGGCATTCTCGATTGCTTTGCTATCGAAGGAAAGCCGGATGCGGTTGAAACTATAGCAAATGCTTACGTGAAGCTCGGTCGCCATCGAGAAGGTGTCGTGGGCTTTGCTCAGTGCTACCTGTTCGACGCGCAGGACATCGTGACGTTCGGCGTCACCTATCTTGAGAAGCATTTCGGAACCACTCCGATCGTGCCTCCGCACGAGGCCGTCGAGCGCTCTTGCGAGCCTTCAGGTTAGAGGCCGTCGACAATGATAATCTGGATCAACGGACCTTTCGGCGCCGGAAAGACGACGCTCGCTAAGCGGCTGCGCGATCGGCGTTCCAAATCGCTGATCTTTGACCCCGAGGAAATCGGGTTCGTGGTGAAAGAAACGGTCCCCATGCCAGCGAGCGGAGACTATCAGGATCTCCCCTTGTGGAGGGGACTTACGATCGCGGCGGTCAGGGAGATTCGAAGGAATTACTCGCAGGACATCATCATCCCAATGACGCTCGTGCACCCGGACTATCTGACTGAGATACTCGACGGGGTAAGGCGGATCGACGATCAGCTGCTGCACATCTTTCTGACGCTCAACGAGGACCTATTGCGTCACCGGATCGCGAACCAGACCATGCATCCTGACCCGAATCGAAATGCGGAGATTCGAGAGTGGCGATTAGCGAATGTCGCCCGATGCTTGGCCGCAAGGGAACGGCTTCCATGCACAACCCGTGTTCTCGATAGTGGTGCACACACCAGCGATGAACTCGCAGCGATGGTGCTCGACGGAATCGATGGGCGCACCTGATCGCCTTCGACGCCTGCGCAAAGCGTAGCGCGAGGGTGGCGGGCTCACGACCAAACGCCCAGAGGTCGATCATCGCAGGGATGTTTGGCTTTGTGGTGCGGACGACGGGACTCGAACCCGTACTCTCACAGAGAAGCAGATTTTCGGGCACTGTTGCAAATAGTCGGTGGTGATAAACTTATCATCCCCTTTTGCTGATGGAGCTGCACATGAACCCATTCAAAGGCCGGCATTTTCAGCGTGACATCATTCTGTGGGCCGTACGCTGGTACTGCAAATACGGCATCAGTTACCGTGAGCTGCAGGAGATGCTGGCTGAACGCGGAGTGATTGTCGATCACTCCACGATTTACCGCTGGGTTCAGCGTTATGCGCCTGAAATGGAAAAACGGCTGCGCTGGTACTGGCGTAACCCTTCCGATCTTTGCCCGTGGCACATGGATGAAACCTACGTGAAG
>NZ_VPAS01000045.1:0-2594 GCF_013419125.1 Acinetobacter sp. YH12102
GTAAGCGTCCGCTGAACCCCATGCCTATTTTTTAATTTGAGTTGGATTTCCAGCGGTGTGGCAGTAATTCTTCTATTTGGGTCACTTTATGTGTCGGCAACCTTTTCAGAACATCACTTAAATAGGCATACGGATCCAGCCCATTCAGCTTTGCTGACTGGATTAATGTCATGATATTGGCTGCTCGCTGACCGCTGCGCAGCGAACCTGCAAATAGCCAATTCTTACGTCCCAACGCCCAAGGTCGCATCTGGTTTTCCACCCAATTATTATCTATAGGTAGATTGCCATCATCCAGATAGCGGCTTAAAGCTGGCCAACGCTTCAGAGTGTAATTGATGGCCTTGGCGGTTGGAGAACTCGATGGCACCGTCAGATAATGTTGGTTGAGCCATTCATACAGTTGTTGCATCACCGGTTGACTATGCTGTTGTCGGTATTCGCGGCGCTGTTCTGCCGTACCATCGGTCTTTTTCCTGAGTTCTGCTTCTATCGCATATAATTTCTGAATCAGCACTAATGCCTGTTCAGCGACCTGACTTTTCTTGGTCACATGTAGTTCATGGAATTTACGACGTGCATGTGCCATGCAGCCCACCTCAATGACCTGACCTGATCTAAAGCGTGCTTTATAACCACTGTAATCATCACAGACCAAATGACCCTGCCAGCCTTTCAGGAAGTCTTCAGCATGCTGGCCAGAACGGCTATCTTGAAAGTCATAGATCACTGCCTGAACTGGATTGTACTGTGTGGTGGCATAGGCCCAGACATAACCTTTTTTGGGCTTTTTCTCATTTTCACCCATCTGCATGACCGTCACCGGTGTTTCATCTGCATGGATCACCTGCTGTTGCAGTACCACCTGTTTTAAGGCATTGGCCAGAGGTTCCAGTTCCACCCCACAGCGGCCAATCCAGTCAGATAACGTTGATCTAGACAGATCAACACCTGCGCGTAGAAAGATTTGACGTTGACGGTACAAAGGCAAATGATCGGCATACTTTGACACCAGCACATGGCTAAGCAATTCAGGTGAAGCAATGCCTTTATCAATCACATAGGCTGGCATCGCTTGCTGAGTCAGAGTGTCACACTGATCACAGACCCATTTACCACGCACATGCTGTTCCTTATAGAACTGTGCCGGTCTGAAATTCAGTTTTTCACTGACATCTTCACCGATACGACGCAAGGTACAGCCACAAGCACATTGGGTTGATGCAGGTTCATGCTCAATACGGAGGGTGTGTAGATGATCTGGCAACAGCCGACGTTTAGGTTTGTTGACTGGGGCTTTCTGTGCAGCTGCATTGGTTTTATCTGCATTTAGCCGTTCCAGTTCCAGATCAACCGCTGCAATATCTTCTTCAACCGCTTCATCCCAGAGATGGATTTGTTTTGCGGTGAGATGTTCGTTTTTACTGCCGAATTTATGCTGTTTAAATAGTGCAAGCTCATGCTCGTATTTTTGATTGAGAATAGAAAGATGTTGAACTTTAGAATCTAATTGCTGATTGGTGACTTCAAGATGTTGAACTCTGGCATCTAATTGCTGATTTGATTGTTCCAGTTGTTGTTTAGATTGTGCCAGAGACTGATGCTGCATCGCCAACTGTCTGGTAAATTCCAGCAGTTGTTCATGGGTCAGTTGGCTTAAATCAGGCAGCGTATTCATGACCGCAGTATGCCTGAGGTCATGATGCAGAGGAAATAGAACGTTTGGAGAATAGCAGAATGGATGAGCCTGGTTTAGAGCATTGTTACCACTTGCTGCAGTCCGATTCTTTGCCAGGGCAAACCCTGGATCAGTGCCTGTAACTGCTCCGGGCTGATCGCCATACTTTCACCCTGGTGAACTTTAGCCCAGTGGAATTTCCCCTGTTCCAGCCGCCGGGCACACAGCCAGATACCCAGTCCATCATGCACCAGCACTTTCATACGATGGCCACGCTTATTACAGAACAGGTAAGCGCAATGCGGTTTGATGTAGCCAAAGGCTCTCAGCACCTGAGCCATGGCTGTATCCATCCCTGCACGCATGTCCATCGGCTGGGTAGACAACCAGATCTCATCAATACGAATCATTGAGTCAAACCCTGGATCAGCAACAGTAATTCAGTTACTGACTCCACCGGCCAGTCGATCTCGATCATCTGATCCCTTGCGGAACTTGGTGCCTCATGTAATGGAATCCTGATATGAGCGACAGCTTTCTTCTCTGGCACAGGTGGTAGAGGTGCTTCTTGTTTGACTGGCGTCGGGTGAAGAATGACCGGAAGAAAGTCAGTCTGTGGAATGGATGGGGTTTTTAATGCAGGGGGCATTGATCTGGACTGACGAATCCATTTATGTAGCAGATTGGCATTGATCTGATGTTGCATTGCTACCTTGGCCACTGATGTATCTGGCTGCTGGCATTGCTGAATAAGTTGATGTTTAAATTCAGCTGTGAAGGTTCGACGGGGCTTTTTTAGCGTTGGTGCACTGTCTATAACTGTCTTTAAATCCATAAATAGGTGTCCACTTAAATTTAAGTGGACACTATCGCGGTATTAATGAGTTAGAAAAAGTGGGGTTCAGCGGACGCTTAC
>NZ_VPAS01000046.1:0-2365 GCF_013419125.1 Acinetobacter sp. YH12102
AAGCAGACGTGCACAGAAAACAGCAATTCAACAACGAAATCTGAATCCTGTGCTTGACTTGGAAATGTCCATATAGGACATTTCTATTTGGTTATTAGGTAGGACATTTCTACTTGGGAATAACACAAAAATGGGAGCTATAAGTTCCCATTTTTAGTCTTTAATACGCTTTTTTGCTTCGTCATAAACTATGCTGTCGGCTCGTTTCCCAACGGTGATGAGCAAGATAACTACCTGATCATCTTTGACTTGATAAACTAACCGTACACCGGCCTTTAATAATTTAATTTTGTAGCAGCCTGCAAGATCACCTCTAAGCATATTCTTTGGAATATGTGGTTGCTCCATGACTTTGGCTAGCTTCTTTTTAAATTGATCTCGAATAGCGATAGGGAGTTTTTCCCATTCTGCTGTAAAGTCTTTGTGACGTAAAAGCTTATAGGTCATCTAAAGTGACTTCCTCAAACATCTCTTTAGGATCATTAATGCGCTTACGGACAAGAGCTAATAATTCAGCATCTTCTTCTGAAAGCAAAGCTTTTTTGACGGGCAGTTTCCCAGTTGTAGCGACATACTCAAGAATACTAGTAAAGAAATCTGTAGGTGCAATCCCTTGTTCTTTAAGGACAGAATAGGATTTTTCTTTAAGGGATTCATCGATCCTGAAATTAACAGTAGCCATCATATTTCCCAGTTATTCAATTTTTAGGAATATTGTAATGCATTTTGCATTACAAGTCGACTTCGTATAACAACCATTATGTTAAATAGCTACTATTTAAGATGAATAATTTTTCAGACAGATCCAACATTCTTATACAATAGCTCGCTATATCATTAGTAATTAATATAGTTTAGGAGTTTTAAGTATGGGGCTTTGGGATGAATTAAGTAGTTTAGGTAAAGCCTTACAAAATGTAACTGCTGATGTTGCTAAAAAATCTGAAGAATATGCAGCTTCTCCTATTCATGCTCAACAATATAAAAAACAAGTTAAAGAGAGTTTTGAACAAGTTGTTGAACATGTAAAGGGTGATAAAGATATTTCGGCAATAAATATTCATAAAGTAGAGGAATTGTTGCCGAAAAAAATTGAATATCAAGAACATATTAATGAGTTAATAAAAAATAAAAATCTTGGTCTATTCAAGAAATATAGTTCATATATGAAAGTTGAGATTAATATTTTGAATATCCTTTTTAACTTGGTTGCTGAAAAATATGGTGATAAAGCTATAAATGACTCGGATCTAAACATATTAAATTGTATTAAAATTAAAATTGAAAATGAAACAAACCTCTTAAATCAGGAGCTTAAGAAGTTCGAAAGTTTCCCATCAATTGATCAGCTAAAAATCTTAGCGGAGAGAATTGAAAATTTATTTTCTAGTGCTAATGAATTATTTTTTTCCACTAAAAAAATTTTACTAGAAAATTATCCGGAAATTAGTATTTTATAATTCTCTAAACAGCTTTGATGGTAAATATTTTGGTAGCACTCAAATCTGACGTGCTACCGAATTATTTTTTATATCCTGATCGCTTTGTTGCATAAACATATAAGCCTTTTATTTTAATTAATTTAATTCAAAAATTTCAATAAAATAATTTAAAAGCATATGGTTGTGAAATATTTATACAACAAGGCTGGATCTAAACCAAAACTTGAATTTGGGTGAAACCATTGTGTACGTAGAAAACTATAGTGGTACGAAGTTAGACCGACCTGAATTGAATAAGCTACTGTCAGAAGCAAATCAAGGTGACACCTTGTTAGTTGAAAGTATTGACCGCTTATCACGCCTAACCCAACGAAATTTTCAAGAGCTGAAGCGCAGGATCCAGGAGAAGGGACTTCGTTTAGTCGTAGCAGATCTTCCTACTACCTACCAAATGATTCAAACCAGTGACAGCATTACTCATTCAATCCTGGAACTCATCAACAATATGTTGATTGATCTCCTGGCAACAATGGCTCGCCTAGACAATGAGAAACGTATAGAACGTATTAAGCAGGGCCTGGCACGTTCAGGTTACAAGCCAACAGGTAAGAAAGCCAATGAGGCTAAGCACAAACGAATAAAAGAATTGCTAGCAGCTGGCAATATGACTAAGGAAGAAATTGCCAAAGCAGTGAATTGTGGAGTTGCAACTGTCTATCGAGTTGCTAAAGTTATCTAAAAGCGGACATTTTTACTTTGGAGAAACCGGACATTTCTATTTTGGAGTTACAACGAATGTTATTCACCAATTAAAATGTCTATGCGATAAACCATTTAAAATGTCCTGTTTTTAACCACAAGAGTCAAGCACAGGATTTAAATTTCTTTGTCCAATAACAGCTTTCTGAGCTTTACGGCTCGGC
>NZ_VPAS01000047.1:0-1603 GCF_013419125.1 Acinetobacter sp. YH12102
GGTTATCATCGTCGAAGTTTGGTTGAAACTAAGATGCATTGCATCAAATTATTAGGAGATAAACTCAGTGCAAGGAGTTTTGATAGCCAAGTGAATGAGATCCATGCACGTGTAGCAGTCCTTAACATATTTACGGAATTAGGTCGACCACTTACCCAAGTTACGCCTTAAATTTGGCTCAATTAGGGGCGCTTTGCATTTCAAATCTTTGTGCAACAAAGCCAAGTCAATTTAGTTATGCTCTGCTCTTCAGATGGTTTTGAACTTGCGTCAGTGCATAAAAAGGATGTTGAAAATCATGGAAAACTTGCAGCTGTAAGTAGTTCAATTCTGGCTATGATTCATGCATTTATGAATGAAATTAATTTCACAGGATGCCAGAGCATAACACTAGATGCAGATAATGGTAAGGCTGTTATGGCATCTATTCAACATCCTAATTTTCCAATGCTTATAGTCATTCTTTCTTCCAAAGAAGTTTTACTGGGTCAGCTACTGTACGCAACCAAAAAAGCTAGCACTGATATTGCAGCATATAAAATTAAAATTTAGGTTTTAAATGCTATATCCTATTTATATTTACGAAACTATGATCTGTCATCAATTAAGCCAAATTATTGTTGAGGCAAGATAAATTGCTGACAAAAAGTTTTGAACTAATTTATGATAGCGTATGGTAATAACACGATACTGCTTGAGCTTGGCAAAAAAGTTCCCGATCAAATATCGTGCTTTATAAAAATATCGGTTTATAATCACCTTGACTCATAGCGTTATTTTTAGAGGGTATCACGCCTTAAACATTAATTTTATGGATTGGAACAATTATTCGATCTTTAGACTTTTAGGGTTTATCTATGGGCTAAGTTTGACTGAATAATAAGTCCAGCAATATATCAGCACCATTTAAATCATGAACTTGCCCAGCAACAGTAAGATAAAATTTTATTGGATTGCCTAAGACATCATTATGAGCACGCATTTTGGTGCTTAAGTTATCTTTCCTCCGTCCGATCGCCTGATTTCTTCCCCAGCGCTGTGTTGATGAGCACAATGGTGGAGTCGAACATGGCTATTCATTGTCACTGTCATGTGACAGCACTTCAAAGACTCTCTGCCACACACCTGCTTTAGGCCAACGACTAAAACGAATATCCACGACGCTGAAATCACCAAATGTTATGAAAAGACTCACTCGCTAATGAATATCTGAACGATACCTAACTGCTCTCAGCAAATAATTGGTTATCTTTATCAATTACTCTAACAATTTCTATTCTAATATCTAAATCATGCCAGTAACACCTAAGAAAGCTATCACAGGATTTATTAAATAAAGACCTAGCACTTAGTCCTATTCTAACTATCTTAATAGCTAAACTTGAGCATATCTCAATCATTTTTTGAAAAGCTTGAGATTTAAATAATAACTTAATTATTTTCAATGCACACAAAAAAACACCCCCTGCATAAGCAGAGGGTGTTTCGAATAATGAGCTGGCGATGACTTACTCTCACATGGGTAACCCCACACTACCATCAGCGCAAAGAGGTTTCACTTCTGAGTTCGGGAAGGGATCAGGTGGTTCACTCTTGCTATTGT
>NZ_VPAS01000048.1:0-1498 GCF_013419125.1 Acinetobacter sp. YH12102
TATTTGTTTTCGTGGCGCATTCGCTAATTTTTACCGATCTAGAGCAACAGGGAGCTGTAATCAGGGAGAAAAGCGTTTTGGTAGCTTATTGCGTCAGTTCACTCGTAGACACTCGTTCTGTAATTTTTATCAGGAATGCACGCTTCCGCGTTTCTCAAGAAACAGGCAAAAAAAAAGCCTCAAAAAATTAATTTTAGAGGCTGTTCAATAAGGAGTTCACAAAGCGATTATAACACAAAGTTAGAATCACAAGTTGTTGTTTTTACGTTGCAAAATTCCCAAATTTAGGACTAGAGTCCACCATTAGAAGATGTGGACTCAAAAACTTAAAGCTCAATTTCAATATGACCAAGCTTAATATTTTCAAAAAAAGCGTGTGGATCTATCTGAGCAACATTCAAAGAATCAATCTCTGAGAGTTTATGAAAGTTTTCAGCATCATCAAATTCTTTGACACAAATTTCATGATCACCATCTAAGTTAAAGCAAACAGAAGTAACTAAACCTTTAATTTTAGTTGTTTCACCTAAAACACTTTGAACTTGTTCAGAATTCTTAATTTCGAAAGAAACAAAAGAACCTAGTAAATTTTTTATCTCTGAAGTCATAAGACACCCCATTAGTGATATTTATCATTATGGTGAGAGTTGGAGAAGATTAGGGAATACTTACCCTAGACCAATCATTACGATTTAGCCTAAGAAGTATTCCACCTATATCACTACGGAGCCGAGCCATCGCATCATAGGAGCGCATCAGAGTGTAATCCTGCGCTTGTTTTAGTTAGGGCTTACATCACCCCCTGAACACGTCTAAAACCGCCTTATAGAGCTTTTAAAGATCAACGCAAGGGTATTAGACCCAATATACTCACGATCGCTCTTAGACTACTTATGCCGTTGTCTGCTTTGTTCAGTTCCCCCAGTAGCAGACTTAATTCAATTTTGCGCTGGCGTCACCAAGCCTTCCACCCACAAAAAGGACGGAAATTAACATCTAGAAAGGTTTTAATAACGAAAGGGGATTTATTTTGATTTTATGCCCAGTATAATCATGTCATACACGGGGTTTTAACCTGAATCTTATATACAGCTTCCAACTGATATAACTTTCGTTATTAATTCCGCCAAGAATTAATAACCGTGTCTAGAATATAAAACGAAACCCGATCATATTCAATATGGTCGGGTTTTTATTTTTCGCTCGCTGCGACCAGAGATTTCGTATATATACCTAGAGCAAGCTGTTCTAAGTGAAATAATACGGTGCGCAAAGTACCAAAATATAAAATCGGGCTTTTACTGGTGATGTGCGTTCACGGAACGCCACACGCAGCAAAGCCCGATTATTTTTTTTAAATTGTGCAGCGTTTATTTGTTTTCGTGGCGCATTCGCTAATTTTTACCGATCTAGAGCAACAGGGAGCTGTAATCAGGGAGAAAAGCGTTTTGGTAGCTTATTGCGTCAGTTCACTCGTAGACACTCGTTCTGTAATTTT
>NZ_VPAS01000049.1:0-1334 GCF_013419125.1 Acinetobacter sp. YH12102
TTAAGTTCTTTATCCGACATAGACACCAACATATCAAACCGTCCGCTAACGAAATTGCAAAAGTGCATATTCTAAAAGCGGACATTTTTACTTTGGAGAAACCGGACATTTCTATTTTGGAGTTACAAACGAAATTTCGTATAACCGCCATTATGTTAAATGGGGGGCTTAGAAATTTAGAAAGCTTTGTCTATGAACAAAATAAATTTTGGTTAAAATAAGATTTTATTAATTAAATACTAAATTATGAACCTTAAAAAAAATATTTTTTTACCACTTATATTATGTTTCTCAATTAATACTTCATTTGCTCAGATTTCTAACTTTGATCAGGTAATTGAAAGTGCTACTAAAGGCGATGCATTAGCACAATATAATCTCGGGGTGATGTATGCCAATGGTCAAGGCGTAGCGCAGAGCTATCCGAATGCTTTTGAGTGGTATAGCAAGGCAGCGACTCAGGGGTATGCAGCTGCACAAAGTAACCTCGGGGTGATGTATGCCAATGGTCAAGGCGTAGCGCAGAGCTATCTGAATGCTTTTGAGTGGTATAGCAAGGCAGCGGCTCAGGGGGATGCAGTTGCACAATATAATCTCGGGGTGATGTATGCCAATGGTCAAGACGTAGCGCAGAGCTATCCGAAGGCTTTTGAGTGGTATAGCAAGGCAGCGACTCAGGGGTATGCAGATGCACAATATAATCTCGGGGTGATGTATGACAATGGTCAAGGCGTAGCGCAGAACTATCCGAAGGCTTTTGAGTGGTATAGCAAGGCAGCGACTCAAGGGGACAAAGATGCACAAAATAATCTTGGTGTAATGTATAGCAAAGGCCTGGGTGTTACGCAAAATGATGCCAAGGCGTTTGAGTGGTACAGTAAGGCCGCAGCTCAAGGGCATGCTTATGCGCAAAATACGCTTGGGGGAAAATATCAAAAAGGTCAAGGAGTTACCCAAAATGATATCAAGGCATTTGAGTGGTACAGTAAGGCCGCAGCTCAAGGAGATGCTTATGCACAATACAACCTTGCAGAAATGTATAAAAGCGGTCAAGGTGTTACGCAAAATAATGCCAAGGCATTTGAGTGGTATAGCAAAGCCGCTGATCAAGGACATGCCCAAGCTAAATTAATGCTTGCTAGACTTCAATAATTGTTAAGTGTTAATTATTCTAAAATTAACATAATACACCTTATACGAAATGCTTTTGTTAGAACCCATTTAAAGGGTCTATATTCTCACCAATAAAAATGTCTGGTTTATGATGGTTTTTATCACCATGGACTGGATATAAAATATAGATGCTGATCACTATGTCTGACAAAGAAATTCAA
>NZ_VPAS01000050.1:0-1185 GCF_013419125.1 Acinetobacter sp. YH12102
AGTACCAGCGTACGGCCCACAGAATGATGTCACGCTGAAAATGCCGGCCTTTGAATGGGTTCATGTGCAGCTCCATCAGCAAAAGGGGATGATAAGTTTATCACCACCGACTATTTGCAACAGTGCCAAGCGCGGTGTCCGGAATTTCAGGTTTGTGTCTCTACAAAGACTAACTATCAGAAAAACTCATCGAGCATCAAATGAAACTGCAATTTATTCATATCAGGATTATCAATACCATATTTTTGAAAAAGCCGTTTCTGTAATGAAGGAGAAAACTCACCGAGGCAGTTCCATAGGATGGCAAGATCCTGGTATCGGTCTGCGATTCCGACTCGTCCAACATCAATACAACCTATTAATTTCCCCTCGTCAAAAATAAGGTTATCAAGTGAGAAATCACCATGAGTGACGACTGAATCCGGTGAGAATGGCAAAAGCTTATGCATTTCTTTCCAGACTTGTTCAACAGGCCAGCCATTACGCTCGTCATCAAAATCACTAGCATCAACCAAACCGTTATTCATTCGTGATTGCGCCTGAGCGAGACGAAATACGCGATCGCTGTTAAAAGGACAATTACAAACAGGAATCGAATGCAACCGGCGCAGGAACACTGCCAGCGCATCAACAATATTTTCACCTGAATCAGGATATTCTTCTAATACCTGGAATGCTGTTTTCCCGGGGATCGCAGTGGTGAGTAACCATGCATCATCAGGAGTACGGATAAAATGCTTGATGGTCGGAAGAGGCATAAATGCCGTCAGCCAGTTTAGTCTGACCATCTCATCTGTAACATCATTGGCAACGCTACCTTTGCCATGTTTCAGAAACAACTCTGGCGCATTGGGCTTCCCATACAATCGATAGATTGTCGCACCTGATTGCCCGACATTATCGCGAGCCCATCTATACCCATATAAATCAGCATCCAGGTTGGAATTTAATCGCGGCCTCGAGCAAGACGTTTCCCGTTGAATATGGCTCATAACACCCCTTGTATTACTGTTTATGTAAGCAGACAGTTTTATTGTTCATGATGATATATTTTTATCGGCACTGTTGCAAATAGTCGGTGGTGATAAACTTATCATCCCCTTTTGCTGATGGAGCTGCACATGAACCCATTCAAAGGCCGGCATTTTCAGCGTGACATCATTCTGTGGGCCGTACGCTGGTACT
>NZ_VPAS01000051.1:0-1183 GCF_013419125.1 Acinetobacter sp. YH12102
AATACCAACGAACAGCCCAAAGAATGATTTCACCTTGAAAGTGCCGACCGTGGAAGGGATTCATCTGCTGTATCTCGAAATAAATAAGATATTTAGCTTATCATGTCAGCCTATTTGCAACAGTGCCATTCAGGCAGCACTTTTATTGCAAGCAAGTACAGATTTTATCTGTACGATGAGAAAAACAAGAGTAAGTAAAGTGATAAGGGATTACCACTTTACTCTAACAGAGATTAAGCAGGCTCAGCTGTAAATCCACGATCACCGAGAGTGGCAATGACTTTATCCTGACTAACCGTTGTGTTGATTTCAACGATACGGTTTTGTAAATCAATATCGAGTGATGCATTCGAGTCGAGCTCTTTAATTGCAGTAGTAATGCCTCGTGCACAACCACCACAAGTCATATTAGCGATGTGAAATTTCATATGTTGCTCCTTTTTAACAAAACATTTGTTTAAACCATTAGAACAGTAACTCTAAACTTTCACCATACAACCAGCCTTTCTCTGAATCAGTTACTTGCTGTAACTTGGTCTGTTTACATCCATAGTTTTCATCAGAGTATTCTAAAGCATAGCGTTCTAATGACTACAGTAAAAGTACTTAACCAACATTAACGTGACTTAAAAATGACATTTTTGTCATCTACGATCACTTTGAAATTTATAAGATAGTTATTTCAATCAATAGTAGTGAACTGAATAGATGAGACTCTTATGGATTGAAGCTAAAAACCGGTGACTACCTTTAATATATAAATGCCTTATGATGCGATTTTACTGTTCTGATTGTCGTAAGCTGGCAGTCCAGTAGAAACTTTATTGCTCAGCTACAAAAGATAAAAGTACTAATGTTAAATTTCCTCAATAACCTTATTTTGAAATTCTCTTATTCAATACCCACGACAGTGGTTATATAGCCTGTTGTTAATAGAATTGATAGACCTAATAACATCTCAAATAAAATGGCATGACTAAGGTGTTTAGCAAATTTAGGATGTTGAAGATGCGGGGTGAAATACCATTTGTTGAAGGCAGCTAAAAGTAGAATACCTATAACAAAAAACATTTTAACCATGAAACCATAGCCATATGCAGTATTGATTAAGGTATTAAAATCTTTAATTAAAAGAAGAGCTACACTAGCGCCACAGGCGATTAATATCCCAACAATGAAAGCA
>NZ_VPAS01000005.1:0-212168 GCF_013419125.1 Acinetobacter sp. YH12102
AAACTCTTCAGTTTAAAATCAGTAGTGCCTAAAGGACACCAATCTTGGCTCATCAATTTTCTGACAAATATTTCTCAAATAAACTTCGAGTCATTTCTACCATCAATCAATGAAAATAATTTCGATCAATCAACCAGTAAAAATCCACACAAGTTGTTCTTCATAATCTCTTAATGATCTTCTTGCTCTTCGTCAGAAACAAGCTACCAGACAACTCACACAACAACCTAACTTAATCAGCCAAGTTCGTTTTGCTGTATCGCCTTGATGCAGCGTATTCTATACACTTTAGAAACAAGCGCAAGGGCTTTTCTCAAAAAGATTCAAAAAAGTGACTTGTACGTTTATTTTTTAATCTAAAATGTTATTTTTAGCCTTTTCTGAGAGATTTTCCAGATTTTTTGCATTAAAAGTATAACCAAATATAAATCTCTGCACTCTACCTATTAAAAAAGCATCAATACCATTTGATCCTTCATACTTTATCTTTTAATTCGTCTGTTCAGCCAACCAAGTCATAAATTTTTGACGTTCAGCTTTGGAGGCCTTTTGCCATAATTGAATGAGTTGTTGATCATTCTGCCCGACGAATTGAGTTTGAGGAGTGGCGACCGTAGCTACACTAGCTGCCTGAGCATATACAGGTGCTGGTTGATTAAGTGATGTTGCTGACTTGCTACTCATCTCGACTGTTTTGGTCAATACATTATTTGCAAACCATGTTCTCGCTGCATCTTTAGCGCCCGCTTGCTGAACAAGCAGCTGATTTTTTGCATCATATAAGCCAATGATGGGCTGATCCTGGTACTTTTTAGCTTCGTCAAAATTCTGAGGTGCATTAATTAACGCTAAACGATAGGTTTCACCATCTTTAAGCTCTGGAGTTTTTACAGTAAGCACTCCCGACTTTAAAATGTCATGTGAATTATCAGAGTGCTGAAAAAACTCATTATAGCGGACGCTGATATTATTCATTCCAGCATCCAGTTTATAAGTTGAATTAGAACGTAATAGACTTGATTTTATTTCCTGATTATTTACCGCAACGATCTTAATTTCTTCAGGTACTGTAATAGTCACCGCTGAAAAAACCGAGGTACTAAACAACAGTGCCGCTACAGTTGCCGCAATACGAAAATCCATATCATCTACTCATTTCAAGTTAATTATTAAAGTTGAGCTGCACTATGCCGCGTCGAAATGACAATTTTATGACAAAAACTTCTCTTATTTCACCTGAACTTTTAGCATTTATTTGACTAGCAATTTTAAATTATCTGCTATTAGCCAGTACAAATAAAAAAAGAAGCACAAAAGCACTTCTTTTTAGCTGAAACCCGATTTATGCAAAGGTTTTAAAACGCTCCGCATCATCCATAAAGGTTTTTTCGCCTGCAGGTGCTTCAATAGAACCAAAAACTAATTGTGCGCGAAGCTTCCAGTGCGATGGGACTTCAAAAGTTTGTGCAACTTCTTCATCAATAATTGGATTGTAATGCTGCAACGAGGCACCGATATTTTTCTCTGCCAAAGCTGTCCAGGTTGCAAACTGCGCAATGGCTGAAGAATGCTCTGACCAGACCGGGAAGTTATCGGCATAGAGTGCAAACTGTTCTTGCATCGATTTCACCACATTCTGGTCTTCATAAAACAATGCGGTGCCATAACCTGCTGCAAAACCATTAATTTTATTATTGGTTGCTTCAAATGCATCTGTCGAAACAAGATCACGCAAGGTTTCACGCACAATATGCCAGAAAGTATCATGTGATTGACCAAATAAAATTACCACACGAGAAGTTTGCGAGTTAAAAGATGATGGGCTGTGTTTAACTGCATCTTTAATGAGATTTTCAATTTCAGCCTGCTCCAGGCTCACATTTTTCCCAATGGTATAAATGCTTCGGCGCTGTTTGATTTGATCTAAAAATGCCATAAATTCACCTCTATGTATTTTGATTATTAAAAACTGATAAAGTCATACTACGTGTTTTGAGCACTTAAAACAGGTGCATTCCCATAACAATGTGTTTTATTTATAGAACAATCAGACTTAGATCTGAATAGAATATTTGTATTAGATTTCATTCGCAGCATCCATGCTGCTATACCGTCCTTCATCGGTTTTTAACCCAATACTTTAAAAAAGTGCTGATCTTGCTGTTCTAATTTTTCTTTTGCTGCCTGCTCAATCGAGCCAAAGCAAAGTTGGGCACGTAACAACCAGCTCTTTTCAATGTCAAAATGCTCGGCGACTAAAGTGTCGATCTGCGGATTATAATGCTGTAAAGATGCACCTAAACCCGAATCTGCCAATGCAGTCCACACGGCAAATTGCGCCATTCCTGATGTCTGTTCAGACCAGATCGGGAAATCTTCTGCATTGAGCGGCATTTTCTTTTGTAGTTGCTGAATCACGGCTTGATCTTCGTAAAATAAAATCGTGCCATATGCCGCGGCACACTGATTTAACTTGATCTCTGCACCTTCGTAAATATGTGTGGGCACATGCTGGCGCTGAACCTGTTTGACAAGTTCCCAAAACTTATAATGAGAATCCGCAAATAACACTACAATCCGCGTACTTTGGGAATTATAGGCTGAAGGACAACTGCGCACTGCTGCCTGAAGCATTTCACTCAGATACGCCTGACTATAATGTACGCGCTTGCCAAGTTCATAAATACTACGGCGCTTTTTCAACTGATCAACAAAAGTCAGTTTCAAATCATCATCGGATTTGTTTTTTTTCGAAAATTTAAAGTCCTTGGTTATATCACTTGTTAATACCTGACCAATTTTATTTAGCAATGCCATTTCTTCCCCCCACAAAACCCAGCTAAAACAGCTCGAATAATCCCATACAAGTATAATGGCTTTATTACGGTAGATAGATCTGGTTCATATTTTCTAGCTGATTTTTAAAGCATTCAAACCCCTCAAAAACAACAAACTCCGCACTTAGCGGAGTTTGTGTGAATTATCACGCATTATTTATTTTCAGTTTCAAACAATGCAGCAACAAAAGATTTGGCAGAGAAAGGACGCAAGTCATCAATTTTCTCACCCACACCAATAAAGCGAATCGGCACATGAGTACGACTGGCAATATTAAACAGTACGCCACCTTTGGCAGTCCCATCGAGCTTGGTAATGGTCAAACCGGTTAGGCCTACCGCCTCATCAAACATTTCGACCTGGTTAATGGCATTCTGACCTGTTCCGGCATCGACAACCAACATCACTTCATGTGGTGCAGTCGCATCAATTTTCTGCATGACACGTTTTACTTTGGTCAACTCTTGCATCAAATGACCTTTGTTATGCAAACGACCAGCTGTATCAGCAATTAATACATCTACGCCTTTGGCACGCGCACTTTCAAAAGCATCGAAAATGACTGAAGCCGAGTCTGCACCATTGCCTTGAGCCACGACCGCAATATTATTACGCTCACCCCAGATCTGTAGCTGCTCCGTTGCAGCTGCACGGAAAGTATCACCTGCCGCCAGCATGACAGTCTTGCCTTCACCTTGCAGACGTTTGGCCAGTTTGCCAATCGTGGTGGTTTTACCTACACCATTTACACCGACCACTAAAATCACATAAGGCGATTTATTCGGATCAATGTGTAGCGGTTTTACCCGGGGTGCCAATAAAGCCACCAGTTCTTCCTGAAGCGCCTTATACAGTGAATGCGAGTAGATCAAGTCACCACGTTCGGTACGCTCGGTCAGGTTAGCAATGATGGTCTTGGTGGCTTCCACACCAATATCGGCCACCAGCAGCTGCTCTTCGACTTCTTCTAATAATTCATCATCAATTTCTTTACCACCGATCAGGATATTGACCATCCCATCGGCAAGGTTTTTACGGGTTTTGGTTAAACCCTCTTTCATACGGCTAAAGAAGCCACCTTTCGCCGCAGAATCTTCATTTTCAGTTTCTGTTACGACAGGTGCAGAAACTACAGCTGCTTCGCTTGGCGTTTCTACGATAGGCACATTGACCGCAGGTAAGCTCGGTAATGTGACATCATCATCTCCGATATCAGCATCAATCAAAAATTTGTTTTGCCCATTAGATTGCTGTTGCATGCCGAATCCTTGAAAAGCATTGCGTTAAAAACCCAGATTCTACCATAACTTGCCTGCTTTGCAGCTAGCAATGCAAATGCTGGACAAACATACCAAAAAGCTACAGCTCTTGGTTGCTTTCATCTCCGCATTTATTAAAAATAACCCTAAATACAAATGCCTATTTTTTGGGAGATCTAGTGTCCGCTACCTTTTTGACTGTCTCCTCTGTTTCCAGAATGATTAAACAAACGCTTTATCCACTTGGTGTCCTATTGCTGGGATTAAGTATTAATCAGGCCCAAGCCCAGACTCGTAGTGAATTATCACGCACCACTTTTGAAACCACTTTAAGTAATGGATTAAAAGTCATTATTCGGGAAGACCATCGTGCGCCCATGGTGATGACCCAGATCTGGTATAAAGTCGGCAGCAGTGATGAATCTGGCAATATTCTGGGGGTATCGCATGCACTTGAACATATGATGTTCAAAGGTACGCATAAAGTTCCAAATGACGAATTTACCCGTCTGAGCCGGATTTATGGCGGCAGCATCAACGCCGCCACCTTTACCAATTACACCAATTATTATCAGCTCTATCCTAAAGCCTATTTCCCCATGGCACTGGAACTTGAATCTGACCGCATGAGCAATTTATTACTGCGGCAGCAGGACTTTGCGCCAGAAATTAAAGTGGTGATGGAAGAACGGCGCCAGCGTACCGATGACAACCCGCGCGCTCAGGCCTTTGAACGCTTTAAATGGATCAGTTATCCGACCAGCCATTATCGCCAACCGGTGATTGGACATATGAAAACTCTAAATAATATTCAGTTAAATGATGTCAAAAAATGGTATCGGGACTGGTATAGCCCCAATAATGCCATTCTGGTAATTGTCGGAAATGTGGAATCGGAAGCGGCTTTAGCGCAAGTGCAAAAATATTTTGGAGATATCCCTGCGCGTCCAACACCGCCACGTAATGATGTGCTGGAGTTTGAGCGCTTAGGCTATCGGCATATGGAAATTAACAGTAATGTTCAGGTGCCCAATCTGTACATGACCTGGAATGTGAAATCCCTCGGCACTGCCAAAAACCCACAAGATGCGTATGCCTTGACCATTATTCGTAGCCTTTTGGACAGCGGTATATCTTCACGCCTGCAAGACCGTCTGGTGCGTGATCGTAAAATTCTGACCTCTGTCAGCGTTTCTTATGATCCTTATAATCGTGGTGACAGCCTGTTTGGCATTTCTGCCTTACCTGCGTCAGGCGTATCTTTGCAAGAGGCACAACAAGCGATTCAGGATGAAGTGGATGTACTCAAAACCACCGCCATGACCCAACAGGAAGTAGATCGTATCAGCACCCGCTTTATCTCCAGTTTGATTTATAGTCAGGATGATATTGCCGGCCAGGCCAAAATGATTGGCAATCTGGAAGTCAATGGACTGAGTTATCGGCTGATGGATGAACTACCCAAACATTTTGAAAGTGTTAGTGTTCAGGATATCCAGCGTGTCGCCAATGCCTATTTCGTCCGAGACAATCTCAGCACACTTTATCTCTCACCTGAACAAAAAGCCCAATAATGGGGATTGCAATGCGTCATCATCTTCGCCCTTTTTTACTTATTTTTATTTTAAGTTTTGCTTCTGCTGTTCATGCAGAAAATTATCTGGACCCTCAACCCGATCAAAACGATAATCCGAGTCAGTTACAGTCTATCCCTCTGTTGCAAAGCCTGAAAAATCTCAATCCGCAGCGTGAATTTCAGGCACCGTATATTCACGACCTGAACAATCGCTATCAGGTACGTACGCTATTTGTTGAAACCCAAGATCTTCCAATGGTGGATATCCAGCTGACCTTTAATGCCGGCTCGGCGCGTGATCAGGAAATTACTAAAGGACTCTATGGCCTGTCCAGTATGGCAGCCAAGTTGATGCGTGAAGGCACAGACAGATATAGTGCGAATCAGGTCGCGGCAATTTTTGACCAGACTGGAGCACAATTTAGCGTACAGGCCTATCGGGACATGTTTGTGGTTCGGCTGCGTACGCTTTCAGATCCAAATAAATTGGAACCGGCACTCGGAATGATGATGGAAGTTCTAAAGAATGCGTCATTTAAACCCGCCAGTATTAATCTGGCTTTAAGCAATACCCAAGTGGGACAAAAGCAATTACAGGAAAATCCAAGCCGGCTGATGGATATTCGTTTTTATCGCACTCTATATGGTCAGCATCCTTATGCAGAACCAATCAGTGGCACCCAAGGCAGTACCAAGAAAATTAATGCCGAATTATTAAAACAATTCCGTGATCAGTTTCTGGTGGCGCAAAATATGAATATTGCTATTACCGGTAAACTCAGCCCCAAACAGGCGCTGGAACTGTCAGAACGGATTGCCGGCAATTTAACTCAAGGTCAAAAAGCAGCTGCATTACCACAGCCTGAAATTAAATCTGGTTTTGAAGTGGTGCATTTACCCTATAACTCGTCTCAGGCGCATATCACTTTTGGACATATAGGGCCATCACGCTTTACTGAAGATCGACTGGCCCTAGAAGTCGCCAACCGCATGTTTGGCGGGAGTGGATTTAATGCAGTACTCATGCAGGAACTGCGGGTCAAACGTGGTTTTAGCTACGGCGCTTATAGCTCATTCAGCTTTAGTCAGGCACCCGGAGTATTCAGCTTTAAATATTCTACACGGCAGGATCAGCTACTAGAGAGTATTCAGGTTGCACATCAGGCATTTATCAATTTTGTCAGCCAACCGATTGACACTCAACGTCTGGAAGAAACCAAAGCAGGCATGCTGCGCGCCTTCCCTAACAATTACAGCAGCAATGCCACCATTAATGCCCAGTTAGGCAATATGAGCTTTTATAGTGAGCAAAATGATTATTTATCCAGTTATCCGAAACGTCTGGCCAGAATTAGCGCAAAGGATGTGCAAAATGCAATACGCAAACATTTACATCCAGACCGCCTAACGCTGGTCGTGGTCAATAAAGAACTGGATAAAGATGCCTTGAAAATGCGTTTGGAGCAGAATTTAATGGATGCCAATTTCAATTTGCCAGCAAACCCTGTGCCTAAGGCATCTCCACCGAGAGCGGTGGCAGCTGACGCGCCCGCAGAGACTCCTGCTGATAGGCCTGCATCAATTTAAGATACTGCCCACGACGGATATGCTGCTGCTCTAATAGAGCCAGTGCCAGATCCTGAGTTTGGGGCAAATTCTGCTGTTCAGAAAGTTGCCGAATCTGAGTGATTTGAGAGATGCTAAGCGGACGATAGAGAGCCAATGCGGCTAAAAATAAAATTACCACAACCATAAAAATGACAACAATATTATAAATCTGTTCCAGCTTGATTCTGCTGAACCATTGAATTAACTTTTCTGTATCTATAGACATACACTACCTCAAGTTAAAGGTAGTGTATGGTTAGGCTTATATAAGTTCAAGTCAGTAGCGCCATATTTAGCAGGGCTAAAATCCACGACTCTGCGGATTAGCTCATCATTCTGCTCAGAATAGTGGAATAGAGCACCAATGCTACAATCACCAATACCAGTGCAACAGCAAATTTACTTAACCCCGCTTCTGCTTCAGGGGGATGCAGGCGATCTTCATCTGCAATTCGAACCAACTCGCCATTATAGAGTTTATAGAACTGCTCACGCTGATTGACGTCCAGAGCACGGGTAAAGTCATACACCTCTTTACGTTGTGCCAGTCCATAATTACCTAGATGCGTATATTTACTAAATATAGCGTCATCCAGTTTCTTGCGATGCAAATGTGCAAGTTCAAGGATTTGCCCAGCAGTTGGTGGCATATCAAAATTTACACCATCTAAAGTTCTTGTCATCATGGCTTTCTCCTTATTGTTTGATCTCTATTTACAATTTATCTTAATAATATTTATAAGTGTGTATAGTTTAGTCATGTAAACTATAACTAAAGTAAACGAATAAAATCGAATAGTTGACTTTTCCATTATTTTGTAATATTAGTTTAACAATACTAAGTTATATTTGTATTTAGACTGATTAGTCTGTCCTGTAATCATAATTAAAATTAAGGAGTTTTTATATGATACAACAACTCTCTCAACACGATCTGGAACATCTGTATGCAGATGCCGTGAATACCATCCAATCCCAAATGAACTTTGTGGATGCGGTAAAACAGCTTGAAGATGCAGCTCGTGCAGGTCATGGTAAAGCAGCGCTTTTTTTAGCAGAACTTTATTATCAAGGTTTCCGTGTAGAACGGGATTCACTCAAAGCGCAGTACTGGCAGAACATGGCCACCCTGCAAGCATAATGAAACGTCACCTAGGTGGCGTTTTTTTCAGCCCTTTTTTTCGATAAATAGCAATAAATACATATTTTCTTACCAATCCTTGCAAAGCTGAAACAGTAATTACTTATAAAGTTCCTAGAATAAGGTCTGACATCCAATAGCACTTTATTCTAATGAAACCACGAAAAATTATTCAAATTGATCCGATCTGTAAAGAATCCCTTTTCAAGATCACCATGCTGAAATCTTTAAGGAATTGTGGCGAGCTATGGGGCGCATATCATCAAGGCTGGGCAATGATGCGTGATCAGGAAGACTGTATTTTCCCGTTTTGGCTAAATCCTCTCGATGCCAAAAATTATGCCCAGCAACATTGGCCTGATTATGCTCCGCGTAAAATCAATTCTGAAGATTTTGAAAATGCATTATTGCCGACCTTGTCGCGCCTGAATGTCACCCCAGCCCTGTGCAATACCAATGGCACCAGACTTAAACTGAGCACTGCACAGATGCGTCACCTATTTTTTTCACAACAAAGACTGCACATTGCGTAAATAACATGCTATTTATAAAGACTAAAACCTAAACACTTAGAGATGTTCAGGTTGAAGGCATACTCTAGGATTAATAATAAATTGACCAGTAAGGATGATGAAGCATGACCAATGTGGCACAGGTGCTGAATGAAAAAATGCATCAAGCTATTTATACCATCCGTCCAGATTCTACTGTTTTAGAGGCCATCACCTTGATGGCTGATAAAGGAATCGGGGCACTTGTGGTAACGCATGAAGATAACGTGGTAGGGATTTTGTCGGAGCGGGATTACACTCGTAAAATCGCCCTGATGCAAAGAACCTCTTTCGATACCACAGTCAATGAAATCATGACCTCTAAAGTGATTACCGTAAATACCTCGACGACTGTAGAAGACTGTTTAGCCTTAATGACTGAGCGCCATCTACGGCATCTGCCAGTGGTAGAAGATGAAAAACTGCTTGGTCTGATTTCAATCGGAGATTTGGTCAAAGCAGCAATGGATGACCAACGCAAACTGATTGATCAATTACAGCAATATATTTCAGGTTAAAAGCAGTTTAGTGTTTTTAAAAGATCTGAAACATGGCAAAAATCAAGTTTAAAGGCCCTTAATTTAAATAATAAAGTCATGACAAAGACGCAGATTTCACCTATAAAAAATCCCGGTACATGACCGGGATTTTTTATATCAATATTGTCAGCAAGCTTAATTTAAACCCAGTTTCTCTGCCACATAATCTGAGTCTTTATCACCACGTCCAGAAAGATTGACCACGATTTTGACTTCTTTTGGCAACTTACCCGCCTCACGAATCGCCCAAGCGACTGCATGTGAACTTTCTAATGCCGGCACAATACCTTCGACACGTGACAAGGTCATGAAAGCATTCAGACATTCCTGATCGGTCGCTGTGGTGTACTCTACCCGGCCTAAGTCTTTAAGCAAACTATGCTGCGGCCCCACACCAGGATAATCCAGGCCAGAAGCAATCGAATGTACCGGTAAAGGTTCACCCTGCTCATCTTCCAGCACATAGCAGGCCATACCATGCAATTGACTTGGTTTACCCAGTGTTAAGGTCGCCGAATGCATATCGGTGTCCAGGCCATGACCTCCCGGCTCTACGCCCACCAGCTTTACTTCCGGTTCATTTAAAAACGCGGTAAATGCACCCACTGCATTGGAACCACCGCCAACACAGGCCACCACATAGTCCGGGTTTGCACCAAAACGGTCATTACTTTGCACTTTGATTTCATCACCGATAATGGACTGGAAATCACGTACCATCATTGGAAATGGATGCGGCCCCACCACCGAACCAATGGCATAGATATAATTTTTCGGGTCTTTCAAGTATTCTTCAAATGCACTATCAACTGCATCTTTCAGGGTTGCTGTACCACGCGTCACAGAGATCAGGCGCGCACCCAGAATCTTCATTTTTACGACGTTTGGATGCTCTTTTTCAATATCCACCTGACCCATGTGAATTTCACATGGAATCCCAACCAAGGCACAGGCAGTTGCCAATGCGACGCCGTGCTGACCCGCACCAGTTTCTGCAATGACTTTGGTCTTGCCCATGTATTTGGCCAGCAAAGCCTCACCCAGACAATGATTGATCTTGTGTGCACCTGTATGATTTAAATCTTCACGTTTCAGATAAATCTGTGCACCGCCTAACTGATCTGACAGACGCTTGGCATGAAATAAAGGACTTGGACGACCCACATAGTTGGCAAACAGGTCTTTAAGCTCGTTCTGGAATTCTGGAGTATGGCGGATTTCCTGATAAGCGACATTGATATCGTCCATCGCCTGTTTTAGATCGGGCGGAATAAACTGACCGCCATATTGACCAAAAAAGCCGTCCTCATTGGGTAAAGCAATACCATTAATTTGATGAGCCATAATAATTCCTGAACTTTGGAATGTACAACAAATGACTTTATCCTAAAATAATGTGGTTAACCCACTCATAATTATAGATAAAGCCACTAACAGAAAAATAAAATTAACGCGCGAGATATTTGGTCATATCTTCAATGCCTTTCAAAGTCATTGGAAACATATGGTTCTCAAAGATTTGCTTAATCAAACCAATGCTATGCGTGTAATGCCAATAGTTTTCTTCTTCGGGATTGAGCCATGCGGTTTTATCAAAATGCTGACGTAGACGCTGCAACCAGACCTGTCCTGCTTCATCATTCATATATTCAACCGAACCACCGACCGAGGTGATTTCATAAGGCGCCATACTGGCATCACCAACCACAATCACCCGGTAATCACGGCCATAGGTATTGAATAAATCCCAGGTATTCATGCGCGAGCTGGAACGGCGGATATTGTCTTTCCAGACATAGTCATACAGGCAGTTATGGAAATAAAAATAGTCCAGGGTTTTAAATTCGGTTTTGGCTGCGCTAAACAGTTTTTCACACTGGGCAATATGTGAGTCCATGGAACCGCCGACATCAAACAGCATCAGCACCTTAATGCGGTTACGGCGCTCAGGCACCAGCTGTACGTCTAAAATACCCTGCTTGGCGGTTTCACGAATCGTGCCATCGATATCCAGCTCTTCGGCTGCACCCTGACGCGCGAATTTACGCAAACGGCGCAGTGCCATTTGCATCTGACGACTTCCCAGAATCTGCTCATCATCGAGGTTGCGATATTGACGCTGCTCCCAGACTTTCACCGCAGAGCGTTTCCGTCCCGGCCCACCAATACGCACCCCTTCCGGATGATCGCCATAGGCACCGAAAGGCGAAGTGCCGCCGGTACCAATCATCTTGTTGCCACCCTGATGTTTTTTATGCTGTTCGCGCAAGCGCTCTTCCAGCATTTTCATCAGCTCTTCTAATGATCCGGCTTTTTTCAGCTCTTCGCGCTGTTCAGGAGTCAAATGCTTTTCAAGCAGTTCAAGATCGAACCAGTCTTTGGGCAGCTTATGTACCTGATTCAGCAGTTCATCAATATCAAAGCTCTGAATACCATCAAAATAGTCTTTCATGGCGCGATCGAATTTGTCGAAATAGCGCTCATCCTTAACCATTACAGTTTTGGCCAGCTGATAGAACTCATCCTGATCGGCAAAGACCAGTCCAGCCGCAACCGCCTGATTCAAATCGATCAGCTCACGGGTTGAGACCGGTACGCCGTATTTGCGTAAGGTATAAAACAGTCGCACAAACATGCGTGTTTCTCCCTTAACGACGTGACATAAAGGCTAGACGTTCAAGCAACTGTACATCTTGCTCATTTTTGATCAAGGCGCCGTACAAGGGTGGAATCGCTTTGGATTTATCAGTATTGCGCAAAATATCTTCCGGCATGTCGTCAGCCATGAGCAGGCTGAGCCAGTCAATCAGCTCAGATGTTGATGGTGGTTTTTTCAAACCCGGAATCTGGCGCAATTTAAAGAAAACCTGCAAGGCTTCATTGACCAATGTGGCAGAGATATTCTCGAAATGTACATCGATGATTTCGCGCATGGTCGCTTCATCCGGAAATTCGATATAGTGGAAGAAACAACGGCGCAGGAATGCATCGGGCAATTCTTTTTCATTATTTGAGGTAATGATGACGATTGGACGCTGGGTTGCGGTAATGGTTTCCCCGGTCTCGTACACATAGAACGACATTTTATCGAGTTCATGTAGCAAGTCATTCGGAAACTCGATGTCTGCCTTATCAATTTCATCAATCAGCAGGACACAACGTTCTTCGCTGGTAAATGCTTCCCACAGTTTACCCGGCTTGATGTAGTTCTTGATGTCATAGACACGGTCATCACCAAGCTGACTATCACGCAGGCGCGACACCGCATCGTATTCATACAGGCCTTGCTGTGCTTTGGTGGTGGACTTGATATGCCAGGTGATCAGTTTTAGGCCCAGGCTTTCTGCTACCTGCTCAGCCAATAAAGTTTTCCCTGTACCAGGCTCACCTTTGACCAATAACGGCTTTTGTAAACTACGGGCAGCTTTAACCGCCAACTTTAAACTGTCAGTCGCAATGTACTGAGCTGTACCTGAAAATTGTTGATGATCAGCAGACATGATTTAACCTTATTTTTTTACTTACAACGGTGAACTTTTCTTGTGAACACGAAGATTGCCCTTGTTCGACACATAGGTCGACCAGCAATAGCCAATCACAGATCCAATCCCAATGACAAATAAAATAAGTGACGCATTAATCCAAATCAGAGCTTGCTCTTTGGTCAACACACCAAACAGCAAGCCAAAGATTGCAGGTGCGATAGAGGCATTCGGCCCCTCGGATACCGTCGGTGTCAATAGAATGGCAAAGCCTAAAATCCACAAAAAACCACCAAGCGGCTTAGGCAGCCGCTTGGTTACGCCATACCAGCACCATAAAGCAATCAGGCTGCCCAGCAGATAAACCGCAACAGCAATGCTCTGTTCAGGAATTGAGTCTAAGACAGCAACATAACCATTCATTTCACAACTCCTGAATTAACATTAAGCGCCACGCAATCCTTCTGGAGCGACTGCATTCGGATCAATCAAGCCTTCTGGCGGCATTTGCAAAAAGAAACCACGTGTAGCAATAGAATCCATCACATGCAATACATTGGCACGTGCCAGTTTACGCGATTCGCTCAGTTCAAGATGCATGACAAAAGTCGCACGTCCAAATGCGGCTTGTACGGGCTCAGACAATACGCTGAGTGGCTCGAATATTTCAGCTTCGCTTTCATTCGCAGGACGCGCCACATACAGATACATTTCACTTTTTTTGCTGGATTTGTAGATAGACACTTGCATGTTTCAAACGACTTTTCTGGAAAAACATCCGCAAGGATACATCAAAAAAAAGACAGAAACATTAGCCACGTCTCATGCATCAGTCGTGATTTTGTATAATTGCTCTATCTTTAACCAATCCTGCAAGCGATCACTCGCTGACTTTCATCTGGGTCGATAAATAAGATTCATCCTGATGCAGCACCTGAATCAGTGGCTGGGTTAACAGTTCATAGCGCCAGCCCAGCAGATAATCCGGCAGATCCTGCTCATCCTTATGAAAGACCACATGCTGATACAAGGCATTCAGCCATTTTTTACGCATCAGCACTTCTTTTGGAATTGAGGTTTCATCGACTACATTTTGAATGATGTTATCGATCTTTTCGCCGATATCTTTGGAGGAATGACGGATTGGACGCGCCAGACGTAACGGCCAGCTTTCCGGTTCCGGCAAGAATTTCAATAAATCTAAAATAGTTTTACCATGTTCACGAACCACATTTGAACGGATATCTTTGACTTGACTCAACTGGAAGTTATTGCGCGGGAACTTCTCGACCAGATCAATCATACTGACATTCTTTAAGATAAAACTACGTGGCTGATTCAGTGCTTTGGCAATCTGATCGCGCCAGACCATCAATTGCTGTAATTGCATCAGCTGACGGCGTGAATGGCGATAATTCCCCACATCCTGATATAACAAGGCCGTTGGTGTATCTTCACCAATTTCCTGAGTCAAGAAACGACAGTCTTGCAAGGCAAAATCCAGTAGGTATTTCGTATCTAGCTCTTGTTTGATTTTGTCAGACAGCTTGACCAGATAATGCACATCATTGGCCGCATAAAGTAATTGCTCTGAACTTAAAGGACGTGCCAGCCAGTTAGAACGGGTCTGGTCTTTTTCGATATCGACTTCCAGCATCTGTTTGAGCGCATTCTGATAGCTGACTTGCAGACCATGCCCCAGAAAAGACATGCCGACCTGGGTATCAAACACATTGGTCAGTGATTTCTTTTGGGTATAGTGATAAAGCAGATCAATATCTTCGCTACAAGCATGAAAAATATTCTGCTGGGCGTTAAAAACTTTATTGAAGAACTCAGTCAGATCCAGGGTGGTTCCATCCAGCAAATAGACCTTGTTGTCTACATTGATCTGAAACACACCCAGTTTCGGCCACAAAGTATCGACCTTGATAAATTCGGTATCCAGCCCGTAAACAGAACTCTGATCCATCAGGTTCAGCACAGGGTATAAATCGTTTTGATGTTGAATAAATTGAAACATAAAGACTGAGTCTAAAATTAGATTCTCGATAGATCCATATTAACTGATCTATAGAATTTTTGTATAAAAAATAACGCTGATTCTGCTCTATCTAGCAAAAATACCCCTTATTTATTAGGCTCTAGATTTTAAATAATATCTTTTTTATATTAAAACTAACAAGATTTTTAAGTCTATCTTACTTCATGCGCATCCGGTTATGTACGGCCTGACTCAAGGTATGACTATCGACATATTCCAGTTCACCGCCCTGTGGTACACCTTGGGCAATTCGAGTCATCTGGATCGGCAGATGCTTGCTGGCTTCCACCAGATAATGTGCCGTGGCCTGACCTTCTACCGTCGCATTAGTAGCGAGAATGACTTCCTTCACCTGACCATTGGCCAAACGGTGCAACAAATACGGAATGCCAATTTCTTCAGGCCCAATCCCATCGAGCGGTGACAAATGCCCGCCCAGTACATGGTATTTCCCTCTAAAACTGCCACTTTGCTCAATCGCCATAACATCTGCAGGTGATTCCACCACACAGAGCAATTCATCATCACGATCTAGCGACGTACAGATATTGCACACTTCATCTTCAGTCAATGAATGACAGACTGAGCATTCATGAATGTAGTTGGTCGCCTCAGTCAACGCATGCGCCAGATCAATTGCACCTTCACGATTTTTCATGATCATATGCAAAGCCATACGTTGAGCCGATTTCGGCCCAACGCTTGGCAAAATGCGTAATGCTTGAACCAGTTGATCAAAACGATCACTAAACATTGCGCATTCTTCCTTAGAACATACCTGCCAGACCCGGTGGTAAACCCATACCCGAGTTTGCTGCTTTCATTCTTTCATCAGAGACCAATTCTGCCTGACGCGCAGCATCATTCATTGCAGCTGCAATCAGGTCTTCAATCATATCTGGATCATCCTGAAGTAATTCAGGGTTGATTTCGATACGCTTCACCACATTGCGGCAAGTCATGGTGACTTTGACCAAACCACCACCCGCTTCGGCATGCACTTCAGTTTGTGCCAGCTCTTCTTTGGCTTTTTTTACATTGTTTTCAACTTCTTTTTGCATGCGCTGAGCTTGCTGCATCAACATATTAATGTTCATAAATATCTCCGAACATAAATTTATAAAATTAGATAAGATCTAAACCACGAGTAATATCACGAATAATATCACCAATCTCTTCTAAACCAACAGAAACACGAATTAAACCTTCGCGAATACCTGCTGCTTCTTTGGCTTCAGGCGATAATTTACCGTGTGTGGTGGTTGCCGGATGGGTAATGGTTGATTTCGCATCCCCCAGGTTACCGGTGATCGAGATAAACCGGGTATTGTCAATGACTGTCCAAGCGGCTTCACGACCGCCTTTCACCTCAAAAGACACAATGCCACCAAAACCCGTCTGCTGTTTCACTGCCAGCGCATGACCGATATGCGCAGGCAGACCGGCATAATAAACCTTCTCTACCTTTGGATGCTGATCCAGAAATTCAGCCAGTTGCTGCGCACTTGCTGAATGCTCACGCATACGTAAACGTAACGTTTCCAAGCCTTTCAGGAATACCCATGCATTAAACGGACTCATTGAAGGACCTGTGGTACGCACATAACCAAAGATTTCTTCCAGCAGTTTATGGTTTCCAACCACAGCTCCACCTAAGGCACGGCCCTGACCATCCAGATATTTAGTCGCAGAATACACCACCAGGTCTGCACCAAATTTGAGGGGTTGTTGTAACACTGGTGTACAGAAGCTATTGTCGATTGCCAGTAAAGCATCATTGGCATGGGCAATATCAGCCAATGCCTGAATGTCAGCCACTTCTGCAAGCGGGTTTGATGGAGATTCAACAAACAGTAATTTGGTTTCAGGCTGGATGGCATTTTTCCATGCATCAAGATCGGTCAAATCTACAAAATCGACACTAACCCCAAATTTTGCGACATATTTTTCAAATAGCGAAACAGTCGAACCAAAGACTGCACGTGAGCAGATGACGTGATCACCTGCTTTCAAAAAAGCCATGGTCACTGCCATAATGGCAGCCATACCTGAACTGGTAGCAACGGCGCGCTCTGCACCTTCGAGTGCCGCCAGACGTTTTTCAAACATGGCAACGGTTGGGTTGGTAAAGCGAGAATAGATATTGCCCGGTTCCTGACCTGAAAATTTCGCAGCAGCTTCGGCGGCATTTTCATAAACAAATGACGATGTTAGAAAAATGGGTTCAGCATGCTCACCCTCAAAGCTACGGGTATGACCTGTACGGATGGCTAAAGTTTCTAATTGATATGAAATATCGTCTTGCTGGCTCATCGCTCTACCTCAGCCCTAAGGCTGCCTTTTGTAAAAAATTGCCAACATTTTGAGCGCCTATGCTATTTCAGGTCAAGGCATAATAAGCAATTATTGCTTAGACTTCGATCAATCCTTCCCCGGATACGGATATTTTATTTACATGATTCAGTTAAAACAAAACTTTCAGCGCCAGCAAAAAAAATTGAAACATTTCAGTGCCCGGATGTTTAATGCCTCCTCTCTGATTCTTTCGCAAAAAACGCCTTTTGAATATATTGCCAGCACCGAGTTTTGCAAGATTCGCTATTACGCCTCACCCGAGAAGAAATATAGGGAGCCGTTGGTATTTGTCGCCCCTCTCGCCATCAATATGGATATCTATGATCTGTATCCCTATCGTTCGCTGGTCAAGCATTTTCAGCATAGCGGTTTTGATGTCTATCTGGTGGAATGGAAACGTTTTAACTTTAGACATCGTCATTTAAACTTTTTGTCTTTTATTGATGCAGCCATTCCTCAATCTATTGAAACCATCTGCAAGCATTCGAACAGTCAGTTCATTTCCCTACACGGCTGGAGTATGGCTGGGGTATTTGTCACGCTTTATACCGCCTTGCATTCGCCTGAACATGTCAAAAATTTGATGGTCGTTGGCAGCCCCATCGACAGTTATGCATCAGGACGGGTCGGCAAACTGTTTTCGACCACCAATAAACTGATTTCTAAAAATAAAAATCTGCAACAGGCCATTCATCAGGGTCATATTCCAAAGCAATATATTCATACGCCCGGCATTGTGAATGCCTTGGGCTTTAAATTACTGGATCCGATCGGCTGGCTAAAAAGCCAGAAGCAGTTTTTGCTGAATCTGGATCATGTCGAAAATGTCTATGAACATGCCACCATGGGAAATTTTCTGAATAAGATGATTGATTATCCGGGCGGGATTAATCAGGACATGGTCTTACATCTGTGGCTGCAAAATCCTTTAAAACAAGGTTCAATCACCTTAAATGGTCTTACTGTTGACCTTAAGAATATCAGCTGCTCGCTGTTGGTCGGTGCCGGCCAAACCGATCAGATTGTCACAGAACAGTCAGCTAAGCCTTTGATAGAATTGACAAGTAGCCAGGATAAGACGTTTACTCTGATTCCGGGTGGTCATCTGGGCCTGATGTCCAACCAGAAAACAGCCAATACGTTCTGGCCCAAAATGACGACCTGGCTGGCGCAGCGCTCTACACGTCTTGATGCTTAGCGTATCTGCGTCAGCATCGCTAAAAAACATTAAAATTTACTTACATATTCAGAGGATACAGCATGATTCAGTCAGTAGCATTTATCGGTTTAGGTGCCATGGGTTATCGTATGGCAGCACATTTACCCAAGCAGTTTGATACCGTCTATGTCTGGAACCGCAATTTTGACAAAGCAGAGCAACATGCTGCTGAATATGGCACCCAAGCCGTTACGCTAGAACAGGCCGTTCAGGCAGATATTATCTTTTCATGTTTGCCGACCAGTGCCGATGTAGCACAACTTCTGGAAAATTTGTCGCTTAAATCCGGCTCAGTCTGGGTCGACTGTACCAGTGGTGTACCGGATTCCGCGCAAACACTGGCAGCACAACTGGCTGAACGTGGTGCGATCTTTCTGGATGCACCGGTCAGCGGTCAAACCATTGGTGCTGAAAATGGCACCTTGACAGTGATGGTAGGCGGCGATGTCCAAGGTTTTGAAAAAGCCCTTCCCGCGATGCAGGCTTTTGGCACACTGATTAAGCATGTCGGTGAATCTGGCGCAGGTTTTGCAGTGAAAGCTGTGAATAATATGTTAATGGCTGTAAACCTGTGTGCGGTCGCAGAAGGCTTTACTACGCTGAAAGCACATGGAGTCAACCTGAATGAAGCACTGGATTGTATTAATGCTTCAAGTGGTAAAAGCATGGTGACCGAAACCGTATTGCCGCAGCGTATTTTAAATCGCAGTTTTCCTGTAACCTTTGCCCTGCCACTCTTGGCCAAAGATACCGGCATCGCAATCGATCTGGCGCGTGAGGCTAAACTGTCTGCGCCTGTGCTATCATTAACCCAGAATCTAATTCAGGCGGCCAGTGATCTATCGGATAAAAACAGTGATTTTTCCAGTGCCGTGAAAATGTATGAATCATGGAGTAATATTACCATCGAGTAATATCTCGCCATTGAATAATGATAACAAAACCTCATATTGTGACTAGTAGGCAGGCACATATAGTGGATAACCCAGAGGAAACTCGCATGAAGAAATTTTCTGTTGCAGCATTAATTGGCTTAGCAACTTTGTTCGGGGCTTCAACATCGGTTCTTGCATCTGAACAGGAATGCAAAAAATTGAAAAATGATCATGACGTGATTTATGCGTCTAAAGGATTCTGTTTTAAAGATCCAGAAGCAAAAGCGAAGTTCGGCAATGACAATTGCTATACAACCAAGCCAAAATTCTCGGAAAAAGAGCAACAACGTCTTGACGTGATCAAAGATCGTCAGAAAGAATTGAACTGTAAATAATTCAATTCAATAACGCTCAAGGAATGTACTTATGACTTATGATGATCAGAATATTTTTGCACGAATTCTACGCGGTGAACTTCCTGCGATTAAAGTGTATGAAGATGACCAGGTTCTTGCATTTATGGACATCATGCCGCAAGCAGATGGTCATACTCTGGTCGTTCCGAAAGCACCAGCCATCACTTTACTAGATCTAGATCCTGAAGCTGCAGCCTATACGATTCAGATCGTACAGAAAGTCGCAAAAGCCATTGAAAAAGCTTTAGGCGTTGACGGCATTGTCCTGATGCAATTATCAGGTGCTGCTGCTGGCCAGACTGTACCGCATATTCATTTTCATCTAGTGCCGACTTCTCTGCACAACTTGGGTAAACATGCTGCCCAGATGGGTGATCAGGAAAAAATTAAAGCGCTGGCTGAAAAAATCAAAGCTGCACTTTAAGTTTAACTGAATAAAAAAAATGGAGCTTCGGCTCCATTTTTTTATTCTACTTAAAGCATAAAACTTTAGAAATAAATGCGAATCATTAAGATAATAGCAACCAAATTATCTTTAAATACAAAAAATTGAATGTGTAATATTACAAAACTTACAAAATACAACATTTAACAGATTTGAAATATTTCCTTAATCTTACTGTCTTATTTGTAATCGATACTTAGCACCAATAGAGCGGTACATGTTTCAACACATGACTGAAACTTGTTTTAAGACGATGAATAAAAAGTCTTTATTGGAGCAACACATGAAAAAAACGTTATCTGCATTAGCAATTGGGGCAACAATTTTAACACCAGTCATGGCAGCTGCTGCTGACGTTAAAATTTATGGTCGTGCACACGTATCATTAGACTATCTTGATGATGGTGCAGATTATAACGAAGTTGGACTTTCTTCAAACTCTTCACGCCTAGGCTTTAAAGCTGAACAAAAATTAGAAAATGGCATGACTGTTTTTGGTCAGGTTGAGCAAGAAATTAACTTTGCTAGCGGTTCTCAAAATAATAGTGGTGTTGACTTTGCAACACGCGATACCTTTGTTGGTTTAAAAGGTGACTTTGGTCAAGCTCGTGTAGGTCGTTTTGATAGCCCGTTTAAAGTAGCGCGTGGTCCAGTCAACTTTTTTGGTGACATGGTGGGTGATATCCGAAACGTAACACGTGTAAGTGAACAGCGTTTTGATGAACGTAATGAAAATACCATTGAATATAAATCACCAAAGTTTGGCGGTGGTTTTAATGTATTAGGTGCAATGTCACTACATGAAGATAACAGCCCTTCAGCTGATGATGCCGCTAAGCAAGATAACAATGACAAAGATAAAGCATATGATCTAGCACTTACCTATAAAGAAGGTAAAGTTGATTTTGCTACTGCCTACGAGCACTATGAAGAAAATGCTAATCGTGGTGAGCGTAATGGCTTCCGTATTGCAGCAGCCTACAAAATTACTCCAGAATTTAATTTAGGTGCTTTATATCAATACACTACGTTTGATAGACAAGGTACAGCAGCAGAACTTGCGGCAGCCGAAGGTAGTGCTTTAGATAAATTAATTTCAAAACAAGATACACATGTATTTGGCGTAGCAGCTGACTATAAATTTGCACCAAAAACGTATCTCCGTGGCCAAGTGTTCCACCGTGATGTAGATGCAGATGATGCAAATGCAACATTATTGGCACTGGGTGTTGAACACCGTTTAGACAAAACAGTACGTGTATATGCAAACCTGGCAACTGTACTAAATGATGAGAATTCAAATGTTACACCATGGGCACAAGCGCGTACAAACAACGTAGGCGGTACACGCGGTGAAGATGCAACCGGTCTTTCTCTAGGCATGCGTTACGACTTCTAAGTCCAGTCTCCCTCACCAAGCTTAAAAAGAACATGTTTCCAGCATGTTCTTTTTTTGGCGTGTTTTTTATCAATATAAAATGATGAGAAAGATTGTGACACTGATATTCAACCCTTATAAAACCAACCAAAATAGTTTGATTAATTTTATTCTTTATTTTAAAACCAAGCATTTCAATCAGATTAAAAAGCATTAATCCAACTAAAACAATCTACATTCAAATATATAAATATAAGCATTTTAGTCGGATTTAAAAAAACAATAAAATTACATAAAATAATAAAAAATATTTAGAATAAATTTTAACTCATATAAATATATATTTATTATTTTCAAATATTTATAAATATATATTTATTTAAATTGTATCTTCTATTTATTTTTTAGTTACAATAGATTAATAATATACAACAAGTCACAGACAGGCTTAGTCGAATGAGCTTAGTTCCCAACAATCTAAACCAGAGAGTGGTTAGAGAAATAACCGCTATTTTAATTATCAAGGTTATTTTACTGATGATCATTAAAAATATCTGGTTTGATGCGCCTACGATTCCTAAAAATTTTGATAACCAAGTCGCCGAGCGTATCGCCGGCAATCCTTCCCAAATCCAGGAGACACGTTGATGATTTCTGAAAGCGTGGTCGATCTCTCGCGGTTCCAGTTCGCCATGACCGCGATGTATCACTTTATTTTTGTTCCACTGACTTTAGGCCTGGCTTTTCTGCTTGCCATTATGGAAACCACCTATGTGATTTCCGGCAAAGAAATCTATAAAGACATGACCAAGTTCTGGGGAAAACTGTTTGGTATTAACTTTGCCTTAGGGGTAACCACAGGCCTGACCATGGAGTTCCAGTTCGGAACCAACTGGGCTTATTACTCGCATTATGTCGGTGATATTTTTGGTGCACCGCTGGCGATTGAAGGTTTGATGGCCTTCTTCCTTGAATCGACCTTTATTGGCTTGTTCTTCTTTGGCTGGGATCGCCTGTCCAAAGTGCAACATCTGGCAGTTACCTGGCTGGTAGCTTTAGGTTCGAACATGTCTGCGCTGTGGATTCTGATCGCCAATGGCTGGATGCAAAACCCGGTTGGTTCTGTATTCAACTACGAAACCATGCGTATGGAAATGGTGGACTTTGCCGCACTGATCTTTAACCCGGTTGCTCAGGTAAAATTCGTACATACAGTGTCTGCAGGTTATGTCACAGGTGCTATTTTTGTACTGGCCATTTCAAGTTATTACATGCTGAAAAAACGTGACTTGCCGTTTGCACGCCGTTCTTTTGCCATTGCAGCCATCTTCGGGCTTGCGTCTACACTTTCAGTGATTTTACTGGGTGATGAATCAGGTTATGAGCTGGGCGATGTCCAAAAAACCAAACTTGCGGCGATTGAAGCAGAATGGGATACGCATCCTGCACCAGCAGCATTCACCTTATTTGGGATTCCAAATGCAGAAACCCAAACCACTGACTATGCGATCAAGATTCCTTATGTGATGGGTCTGATTGCAACCCGCTCCACCACTGAACAAGTGACCGGAATTAAAGATCTGATTACTCAGCACGAACAGCGGATCCGTAACGGTATGGTGGCGTATGAACAGTTAGAGCTGCTCCGTGCAGGAGATAAATCACCTGAGCTTAAAGCGGCTTTTGATGAATCACAAAAAGACCTCGGTTATGGCTTGCTGCTGAAAAAATACACACCAAATGTTGTTGATGCCTCTGATGAGCAAATCAAAGCAGCGGCTAAAGACACCATTCCACATGTACCAAGCCTGTTCTGGGCATTCCGCGCCATGGTGGGTTCTGGTTTCTTGATGCTGCTTCTCTTCATTCTGGCAACTGTTGCAGTCGCAAAACGCAATGCTGAAAACAAACCTTGGTTATTAAAATTTGCCTTATTTGCACTGCCTTTACCTTGGGTGGCTGCACAAACTGGCTGGTATGTAGCAGAAGTCGGTCGTCAGCCTTGGACGATTGGTGAAGTCTTACCGACGCATCTTTCAGCCTCCAGCTTAAGTACTGGCGATGTATGGGGTTCAATCCTGGCATTGGCAGCCTTCTACACGGTGTTATTGATTATCGAGATGTATCTGATGATCAAATTCTCACGCCTTGGTCCAAGTTCCCTGCATACCGGTAAATACCACTTTGAAAAGCTTGCAGCAGAAAAGGCAAATGGGGAGACTCAAGCATGATCGAATATGAATTACTCAAAATAATTTGGTGGGTGCTGGTCGGCGTATTGCTGATTGGCTTCGCCCTCACCGATGGCTTCGATATGGGCTCTATGGCGATCATGCCATTTGTGGGCAAAAATGATAACGAGCGCCGTGCTGCAATCAATACCATTGCCCCGCATTGGGATGGTAACCAGGTCTGGTTCATTACTGCCGGGGGGGCTTTATTTGCTGCCTGGCCAATGGTTTATGCAACAGCCTTCTCTGGCATGTACTGGGCATTATTACTGGTACTGTTTGCCTTATTCTTACGTCCGGTCGGCTTCGATTACCGCTCTAAACTGGAAAATACCAAATGGCGTACTTCCTGGGACTGGGGCTTGGCGATTGGTGGTGCAGTTCCGGCATTAGTCTTTGGTGTAGCGTTTGGTAATATGTTCCTCGGTGTGCCTTTTACCCTGGATGAAACCGTACGTTCTACCTACACAGGAAGTTTCTTTGCCCTGCTGAATCCATTTGCGATTGTGTGTGGTCTGGTCAGTTTATCGATGTTATGCGCACATGGTGGTGCATGGCTGATGCTGCGTACTGATGGCGACCTGCGTCAACGTTCTGCCAAAGCGACACAAATCATGGGTCTGGTCTACTTGGCGACTTTCCTTGCTGCGGGTGCATGGTTGTATTTTGGAAACATCCAGGGTTATAGCCTGGTGATGCCTTTTGACACCAATGGTGTTGCCAACCCATTAGCAAAAGAAGTACTGACCAATGCCAATCCGGGCTGGATGAACAACTATTCAACTTATCCAATTACAATGGCAGCTCCAATTGCCGGCATTCTAGGGGGATTAATCATTGTACTGGCTGCAGGTAAAAACAAGGCTGGCTTGAGCTTCCTGGGTTCTTCTCTGGCAGTCGTCGGTGCAATCTTGACTGCCGGTTTTGCCCTGTTCCCGTTCCTGATGCCATCCAGCTTAAATCCGACTGTCAGTCTGACGATGTGGGATGCGGTATCCAGTAAAAACACCTTAACTGTCATGACAGTTGCAGCTTGTATTTTTGTTCCATTGATCCTGATCTATACCACTTGGTGTTATTACAAGATGTGGGGCGTGATTACCAACAAACATATTGAAGACAATTCACACAGCCTGTATTAAGGCTGTGCACTAAGGAGACAAAATTATGTGGTATTTTGCCTGGATTCTGGGTGTACTGATGGCGTGTTTTGCCAGTGTGATTGCTGCAATTTATATGGAACAACACCAAGACCTGGATGAGGAATAAAATATGACCGAAGCTGCGCTTGAGAAAACCGTTGTAGACAAGAAACCAAACAAATTTGCGATGATGATTTCCTGCCTGCTGGCTTTTCCTCTCGCCGCAGTGTTATTGGTTCATCCCTCTGCAATGCTGGATGCCAACGGTGAATATAGCCATAGTGCCATGATGTATATCATGATTGGTATTTCTGGAGGCTTTGTACATGGTGTCGGTTTCGTACCTCGCCACTGGTTCTGGAAATGGCTATTTAGTCCATTTTTGGCTTGGCCTTTGATGATCTGGGGCTATTACACCTGGTTTTTCAGTTAAATTTTAAGACTAAAGAGGCCCTCGATTGAGGGCTTCTTTATATCGTTTATCCATTTCTGCTTTTTGTTGTATGGTTATATCACTCTGCATTTGGAAGCAATTTCCACATTGAGCATGAATATAATGAAGATACTTTTCTTTACCCGCATGTCTTAACAATATTTGTAAAACCGGAACACATCCGACTTTTAGAATAATTTATCGATGGGTATGAATCGACATCACAATTCCCATACCTGCGAGCATTGAGATCACCGCCGTTCCGCCATAACTCATGAGCGGCAATGGGTCTCCCGTCACAGGTAAAATCCCGCTGACCATGCCTGAGTTTAGAAATACAAAAAAGAAGAAAGTCAGTCCCATGGCTCCAGCATATAAACGGCCAAAGTTATGAAAGCTGTTTAAACCAATCATCAGACAGCGAATAATAATGGCGGTGAATAAACTGAACAGCAGGAAAACACCGATAAAACCAAATTCTTCGGCATAAGTCGACATAATAAAGTCGGTATGATGCTCGGGCAGATAACCCAAATGCGATTGGGTCCCCTCAGTATAGCCTTTGCCTGTGGAACCACCTGAACCAATCGCGATTTTGGACTGAATGATATTCCAGCCTGCACCCAATGCATCCGACTCCGGATCAAACATCGTGGTGATACGTTTCTTTTGATACTCTTGTAGTACGAACATCCATAAAACCGGTGCTGCTACAGCCAGTGCTGCGGCCGCACCAACAATCAGACGCCACGACATCCCACTTAAAAACAAGACAAAAACACCCGGAATCACCAAACCAATATTCAAGTCAGGTTGGAGTGCAACCAAAACAAATGGTATAGCCAGTAAAATTAATGCACCAACAATATGTACAAATTTGGGAGGAAATGGCTTACGTGCAAAATACCAGGCCATCATCAAAGGCATGGCAAATTTCATCACCTCACTCGGTTGCATACTCCCAATACCAGGCAAAGTAATCCAACGCGTTGCACCCAGGCGTTTTTCACCAATCACAAACACCAAGAGCAGCATGAATATGCCAAAGGCATACAGGTAGGGACTGATCGCCTGATAGACTTTCGGTGGAATCTGCGCACAGATAAACAGCAGCACAAAACCAATCCCGAAACTGATTGCCTGACGAACAACCATCCCGGAGTCTTCAGAGGTCGCGCTATACACCACCATCAACCCCAGGATTGCATTGAGAACCAGAAAGCACAACAACCAGGGATCAAGGTGCAACTTGGTCCACCGGGAGGAATCTTGCGGGTTAATACTACGTCCATCACGCAAAGAATGACGTAAAAACCGATACTGCTGTGAAGGTATCATTGGCCAAAAGGTGAAAAAGAATGATGGCAAAATTATAAGTGAAAGCTATAGGGAATAGATCGCTATAGCCAGATTTATTCTGCTTTTATTCAAATTTTATCGAATATATTTTTAAGCCTGAGCTTGTAAAATCAGCTTGGCCAGTTCCAGATCATCTGGATAGGTAATTTTAATATTATCGGAACGTCCTTGCACCACACTCACCTGCTCACCGATATGTTCCAGTGCGCTGGCTTCATCGGTAATGTTAGCACCATCCTGCAAAGCCTGTTCAATCGCCCGTTTTAATGTGCCCAGCTTGGCCATTTGCGGCGTTTGTGCCTGCCAGAGCATGGAGCGATCCACCGTTTCCTCAATATCAGAACCGGTGACTACACGCTTAAGTGTATCTCGTACCGGAATCGCCAGAATCGCAGCCCGATCCTGTGCAATTGCCGTATTGACCAACTGTTGAAGACAATCCAGACTGACACAAGGGCGTGCCGCATCATGCACCATGACCCAGTCATCTTCAGAGGCCATTGCAGATAAATAATTTAATGCATTCAGCACCGAATTCACTCGCTCTGCGCCGCCCAAACAAAAATGTGCTTTTTCCAGATCGGAAAATGGCAGAGTTTTTGCGACATTGTCCTGTGTACCAATCGCCAATACATAACCAGTCAAAGGCAATTGATTCAGACGTGCAACGGTATGTTCAAGAACAGTTCGTTGTTGAAGCGTCTGATATTGCTTGAGTTCTGTTTTAGAAAAACGGCTACCTGAACCTGCAGCAGGAAGAATGACCCATAATTTACGGGGTATTTGTTGGCTCAGGTGACTCATTGGTTCGCAGATCTACTTTAGAATTTGGATTAAGATAGATGGGTTTATATTGAGTACTGATCGTGCTCATTTGAATAAAAGTTTCACGTGGCTTAATCAGGCCAAGATCTAAACGCGCATGTTCTTCGATGGCTTCAATACCATTCTTTAAATCGTAGACTTCTGCCGCCAGAACGCGATTACGTTCTTTCAGCTCATCATTCAATTCCATTTGCTGCTGGATTTTCTGGGTCAGCTGCTGATGATCATGATAACCACCTTCACCAAACCAGTATAAATATTGAAACCCTGCGATCAAAATGATCGCAAGGCCCAACAGTACTTTACTCGCAGTCGAGTCGAATACATTTAACATTGACATAAGTCGCTTAGTTCAAACCTTTAAACTCAGCTTTACCGCGATATGCAGCATTAGTCAATTCTTCAATACGAAGTAACTGATTATATTTCGCTACACGGTCAGAACGGCAAAGTGAACCGGTTTTGATTTGACCTGCTGCTGTACCGACTGCAAGATCCGCAATGGTTGAATCTTCAGTTTCACCTGAACGGTGTGAAATCACAGTAGAGTAACCATTTTCTTTGGCAAGATAGATCGCATCTAAAGTTTCAGTCAAGGTACCGATCTGGTTATATTTGATCAGGATCGAGTTACCTACTTTTTCGTTGATACCACGTTGCAGGATTTTAGGATTCGTTACGAACAGGTCATCACCTACCAACTGGATCTTGTCGCCAAGAATCGAAGTCAGGTAAGACCAGCCTTCCCAATCCGACTCATCCAAACCATCTTCAATTGAAATAATTGGGTATTGGTTTACAAGGCCAGCCAAATAGTCAGAGAACTGGTTGCTGGTGAACGCTTTGTTGCCTTCGCCCGCAAGAATGTACTGACCATTTTTGTAGAATTCTGAAGATGCACAATCCAGCGCCAGCATAATGTCAGAACCTGCTTTGTAGCCAGTTTGACCAATTGCTTCAAGAATAACCGTGATTGCTTCTTCGTTAGAACGAAGGTTTGGTGCGAAACCACCTTCATCACCCACAGCAGTGTTTAAACCTTTTTTGTTTAAAACTGATTTTAAAGAATGGAAGATTTCAGCGCCAGCGCGTAAAGCTTCAGAGAATGAAGTGAAGCCCACTGGCTCAATCATGAATTCTTGAATATCAACGTTATTGTCTGCATGTGAACCACCATTGATGATGTTCATCATTGGTACAGGCATGGTCAAAATCGAGTTGTTGCGAAGGTCTGCAATATATTGAAAAAGAGGAATTTTCTTTTCATCAGCAGCAGCACGTGCAGCAGCCAAAGATACAGCTAAAGTTGCGTTTGCACCCAGTTTTTCTTTGTTTTCAGTACCGTCTAAAGCAATCATCGTGTTATCGATGTCTTTTTGTTCGAATACAGATTTACCAAGCAAAGCATCACGGATTAAGGTGTTTACATTATTTACCGCAGTTTTAACACCTTTACCTAAGTAACGTGCTTTATCGCCATCACGAAGTTCTAAAGCTTCACGAGAACCAGTTGAAGCACCAGATGGTGCACATGCACGGCCAACTACGCCAGATGCTAAGATTACGTCTGCTTCGATGGTAGGGTTACCACGAGAGTCCAAAATTTCACGTGCACGAATGTCAACGATTTGGCTCATGAACTATTCCTCAGTTGATTAATATGAGCTGCCTTTAGGGCAGCGCAAGAGTGATAAACTCAGTGTGTATCTAACTTTTCGAAACCTTTGACCAAGGTATCCAATTCTTTTAGCTGTGCCAAGAAAGGCTCAAGTTGAGACATGCGCAATGCACATGGGCCATCACACTTGGCTTTCTCTGGATCAGGATGTGCTTCCAGGAACAAACCTGCAAGACCGGTTGCCATACCTGCACGCGCCAATGTGGTAATCTGGGCGCGGCGTCCGCCAGCAGAATCGGCACGGCCACCTGGAGTTTGCAAGGCATGCGTCACATCAAAGAACACAGGCACATTCATTTCTTTCATGATATCGAAGCCCAGCATGTCTACAACCAGATTGTTATAGCCAAATGCTGAACCACGCTCACAAATGATCAGTTTGTCATTTCCTGCTTCCAGACACTTATGCAAAATATGACGCATTTCGTGTGGTGCAAGGAATTGTGCTTTTTTGATGTTGATGATGGCATCGGTTTTTGCCATGGCTTCCACCAGATCCGTCTGACGACTCAAGAAAGCCGGCAGCTGGATAATGTCCGCCACTTCTGCAACAGGCGCCGCCTGGTACGGCTCGTGTACATCAGTGATGATTGGCACATTAAAGTGTTTTTTAATGTCAGCTAACCACTCGAGACCTTTGTCGAGGCCTGGGCCACGGAACGAATTCAAGCTTGAACGGTTGGCTTTATCAAAGCTGGCCTTGAACACATAGGGAATACCCAAACGTGTACAAATATCGACATAAGTCTCAGCGATCTCAAAAGCCAAGTCTTTAGATTCAAGTACATTCATTCCGCCGAATAATACAAATGGCAAATGATTTGCCATTTGTATATCGCCCAAACGTACAATTTCTTGTGGTTTTAATTGCGACATTTAAACTTCCTAGTTGTGTCCTACACACCGATTATTGAGTTTTTTGGTACTGCTTTTTCGCAGCATCAATGAAACCGGCAAATAATGGATGACCTTCACGTGGTGAGCTGGTAAATTCCGGGTGGAATTGTACCGCAATAAACCAAGGATGTTGAGGAATTTCAACTGTTTCTACCAGATGCTGTACCGGTGAATAACCAGAAATCTTCATGCCTTTTTCTTCAAGCAATGGGATATAACGGTTGTTCATTTCGTAACGGTGACGGTGACGCTCAATGATTTCTTCAGAACCATAGATTTCAGCTGTTTTTGTGCCTGCAACCAGTTCAGATTTTTGAGCCCCTAGACGCATGGTGCCACCCAAATCAGAGTCAGCAGAACGTTGCTGAACTTCACCGCGCTCATCTAACCATTCAGTGATCAAGCCAATCAATGGAGATTTGGTCGAACGGTTAAATTCAGTCGACGTTGCATCGCTAATGCCCACAACATTACGTGCATATTCGATTACAGCCAACTGCATACCTAAGCAAATACCAAGGAAAGGTACACCGTTTTCACGTGCGAATTGAATCGCCTGCATTTTGCCTTCAGTACCACGTTCACCAAAACCACCTGGAACCAGAATCGCATCGGCATCTTTCAATACTTCGTTCACGTCCTGGCTTTCAAGTTCTTCTGCATTGACATAGTCAATTTGGACTTTAACGCGGTTTTTCACCCCGGCATGTAAAAGTGCTTCGTTCACAGATTTATACGCATCTGGAAGTTCTACATATTTACCGACCATCGCTACACGAACGGTGTATTCTGGGTTCAATAATGCTTCTACCACGTTATCCCAATCGGTTAAATCCGCTTCAGGAAGGTCGTTATAACCAAAACGTTCGCAGATTAAATCATCAACATTCTGTTCGTAGAAAGTACGTGGAATCTGATAGATCGAACGTGCATCTTTACATACCACAACGGCACGTGCTTCAACGTTGGTAAATAATGCAATTTTACGGATAGTATCTGCATCTACATCGTACTCGGTACGGCAGATGAGAATGTCTGGCTGAATACCAATCGACAGAAGTTCTTTAACAGAGTGCTGTGTTGGTTTGGTTTTTAATTCTGCTGCAGACTTAATGTATGGGAGTAACGTTAAGTGCATTAACATGGTACGTTTATGACCAAGTTCAACCATTAGCTGACGTACAGATTCCATGAATGGGAGAGATTCAATGTCACCTACTGTACCGCCGATCTCTACAATCGCAACATCATAGCCTTCGCCTGCACGCAGGACACGCTCTTTGATATTGTCAGTAATGTGTGGAATAACTTGCACAGTACCACCCAGATAGTCACCACGGCGTTCTTTGTTCAGAACATCTTGGTAAACACGACCTGATGTGAAGTTATTCAGTTTGGTCATTTTCGCACGACGCAAGAAACGTTCGTAGTAACCCAAATCTAAGTCTGTTTCAGCACCGTCTTCTGTAACAAAAACTTCACCATGTTGGAATGGGCTCATCGTCCCTGGATCGACATTAATGTATGGATCCATTTTTACCATGGTCACTTTTAAACCACGAGCTTCTAAAAGTGCAGCAACAGAAGCAGCTGAAATACCTTTACCTAGTGATGAAACTACACCACCAGTAACGAAAATAAAATGGGTCATTGGGTTTCTCGTACAATCGAGCCTAAATCGGCCTGCAATGTTGCGCAATTTTACTTTACCTTGTACCTAGAAAGCAAAGTCAATCCGCATCAATTCAAAGAACAATAAACAATTGACTATTCTAACAGCAATTCCAATAAAAAATTACTGTAAGTTCATATGATTTCTATCTTGTAATTTGCTGCTATAATAGTGTAATCCCCTCCACACTTTTCTGTTTGATGCAATGATGATGAAGAAATTTTTACTCTGTACCGTAATCCTGACTGGCCTGAGCTTGACTGCGTGTGTAAAAAAAGAAGCACCTAAAGAAGAAGAACAAGTTGAGGTTAATCCAGCACCTGAAGTTGTAACGCCTGAACCAGCACAATTTGAACCGCTTGAGCCGGTAGAAGAAGCGGTAATTGAAGAAGTTCCAGAGACAACTGTGGAAATTCAACGTGAACAGACAGCTAACACGACGACTGAAATTCGTCGTGAAGTGAAGAAGCCTGAACCTGTTGAAGCTACACCAGCTCCAACAAGAACGCCGTCAGAAAACAATCCAGCTCCAGAGCCTTCAAAACCTGCAGCAACGCCTAAATCAAACTCTGATTCAAACAAATCTGAAGAAGACGCTGTGGCTGATGCCATTGCAGCAGCGATGCCAGCGCTTGATTAATCAAGAGAATTCATCAAAAAAACCCAGCTTTTGCTGGGTTTTTTTTATTACTCTTTTTTAAGCAGATGTCGGTGCAGAATTACGAGACAAGTGCATCAAATAGTCTGCCATTAATCGCGTAGCCCACGATTCTGTTTGCATCAGACCTTGATAAAATCCGCAATGACTGCCTTTTTTGGTGGTAATCACCATGATATTCGACATTGCCCGAATTTTTTCTTTATAAGGTTCCAGATTCTGGATATGACACACCGGATCATCTTCCGCATTTAAAATCATTAATGGAACTTTAATGTTTTCAAATACATAAATTGGATTCGTGGCCTTACTATAACTCTCATAGTCTGAAAAACCGGCCAGTTGATAATAACGCTGTTCAAACTCCGATAAGTCTTTTACCTCCAGCAATTGCTTCCAGGAAGGATAAATTTGCCAGGTTTCCTGATAAGGATGAATAAAGCGTTTGATTAGTTTTTTGGCCATGACTTTGCTATAAAACGGATGTACATGGGCAAATCCAGTTTCGGTGTTATAGCCTGGACATAAGGCAAAAGCCGCTTTTAACGGTGTTTGTGATCCCTCTTCTCCGAGATAACGCACCAGCAAGCCTGTACCCGCAGAAGATCCGACCCCATACAGCTCAGACTGAGGAAATCTATCCTGTATATACAGCAGTTGTTCACGTAGATCTTGGGTCGAGCCGAACAGGTTCATTTTAGCTACAGGCATGGGCAGGTCTGCATGCCCACGGCGCAAACACAAGGCCACTCGCCAACCGGTATGTTTATGCAGATCCTGTACCAGTTCACGCATCGACTCTGGAGAGCCGGTGATGGTATGTAATAAGACAATGGTCGGTGTATTTGCTGGCAAATCCAGCCCATACCAGGCAATACCGGTAATCCCGCCATCCGACATTTTTAGCTGTTCAAGTACATCATATTTAAGTTTAATCGTATGTTTTTTAATAAGATCCAAATATAGAATATGTGCGTGTGCATTGGCTAACCACGGCGTAGGACGATATTTTTGTTGCAGCTGCGGTAAGCGTTCAATGAGTCCTGAAAAAACACCATTTGGATGGTAATACAGGGTCGGTTCATCTGCGCCACTGAAGCGATCCAGATATTCACTGGACAGCTGACCCAATTTTTTAAGCAACATTTTCATCTGTCATCCTCTCTAGTTCGACTAGCTGTGATTTACAAACTTCATGCCGACTTGAATCAATAATTCGAATTAAGTTTTAACTTGGAATGACTGCATCCGTTGGCCCATTTGTACCGCTAAGGCTTCAAGTCCAGACTTAGGCCGGATCATCACTTCAAAATCAATGATCTGACCTTCTTCATTAAACTGAATCATGTCAACTCCCTTGAGTTTTTTATCGCTTACCTGAGCAGAAAACTCAAGTACGACATTGTTACCATCTTCACTTATAAATTCACGGTGATAAGTGAAGTTTTCAAAGACTTGGATCACATTGCTCAGAATAAAAAAGACCACCTGTTTGCCAGGATAAGGATGAAAAGCCACAGGTGAGCGAAATACAACATCCTCAGCAAGTAACTCATTCAAGATCGACATATCGCGGGTTGCTAACATCTCGTGCCAACGATCAATGGATTTTTTTGTAGTTTCGATGCTCATTTGAGGTTCCTTTTTTGTTTTGATATTTTAAATACAGAGCGCTCCCCCTTTATTAAAGGTGAGAAGTACTGCTTCACAAGGGAGATTCTTTCTTATAAATCCTCTCCTTTAATAAAGGAGAGGAAAAAAAGCAGGTTTTAATATTTTTAGATCACCGCTGCCAATTCAGCCCCCTGACGAATGGCACGTTTAGCATCTAACTCACCCGCTTCTTTGGCGCCACCAATCAGGTGTACACTTTTACCAGCAGATTTTAACTCATCAAACATGGCGGTATAAGATTCCTGACCAGCACAAATAATGACATTATCCACTTCCAACACCATTTGCTTATCATTGACGGTGATATGCAAGCCCTGATCATCAATCCTGTCATAGCTGGCACCCGCAATCATTTTCACGTCACGATGTTTAAGCCCTGTGCGGTGAATCCAGCCCGTGGTTTTACCCAGACTAGAACCCACAGAAGCAGCTTTTCGTTGCAATAAGTAAATTTCACGGGATGATTTTTCCAGAACTGGAGTTTTTAAACCACCGACCTGATCATATTTGGTATCGATGCCCCATTCATCATAGAATTTTTCTGGATTGATACTGCCACTTTCCCCTTCATGGCTCAGAAGTTCCGCGGTATCAAAACCAATACCCCCCGCACCAATAATCGCCACACGCTGTCCCACAGCTTTACGCTCTTTTAACACCTCGAGATAAGATAAGACTTTTGGATGATCAATCCCCGGAATATCCAGTTGACGCGGGGTTACCCCTGTTGCCACGACAATCTCATCAAATGCTGACGCTTCAAGTTCTGCAAAACTGGCAGTATGATTTAACTTTAACTTGATGCGTGGCTGCAACTCGATTTGACGTTTAAAGTAGCGCAAGGTTTCATAAAATTCTTCCTTGCCCGGAATGGTTTTGGCAATATTAAATTGTCCCCCAATCTGTGCAGCCGCATCAAATACCGTGACCTGATGACCACGATTCGCTGCATAGACTGCAAAACTTAAACCGGCAGGACCTGCCCCAATCACGGCAATATTTTTCGCTTCGCCAACATCTTTGAAGATGAGTTCGGTTTCATAACAGGCCCGTGGATTGACCAGACAGGTGGCAATTTTCATCGAGAAGATATGATCCAGACAGGCCTGATTACAACCGATACACGTATTGATCTCATCGCTGCGACCCTGTTCCGCTTTAAGCACAAACTCAGAGTCAGCCAGCATTGGACGTGCCATGGAAATCATATCGGCATCACCAGAAGCCAGTACATACTCAGCCATCTCAGGTGTATTGATGCGGTTAGAAGTAATGAGAGGAACTTTTACCAGACCTTTGAGCTTACGGGTAACCCAGGTAAAGGCTGCACGAGGAACCTTGGTGGCAATTGTCGGAATACGTGCTTCATGCCAGCCGATGCCGGTATTGATAATCGTGGCACCGGCTTTTTCAATGGCTTTAGCCAGTTGTACTACTTCATCTAAAGTTGAGCCACCTTCCACCAGATCCAGCATAGACAGACGATAAATAATAATAAAGTTTTCACCGACCATTTCACGGGTACGGCGCACGATCTCGATCGGGAAACGAATGCGGTTTTCATAGCTGCCGCCCCATTCATCATCACGATGATTGGTTCGCGCTGCAATAAACTCGTTAATCAAATAACCCTCTGAGCCCATAATTTCTACGCCATCATAACCGGCATACTGCGCCAGCTTGGCACAATTGGCGAAGTCATCAATAGTTTGCTGAACCTCAGCTGAACTCAAGGCATGCGGCTTGACCGGGTTAATGGGTGCCTGAATCGGAGAGGGTGCAACATTTTCTGCCTGATAGGAATAACGGCCCGTGTGCAAAATTTGCAGGGCAATTTTCCCGCCTGCATCATGCACCGCTTGGGTAATCACTTTATGCTTTTCAGCTTCTTCGACACTGTCAAGCTTGGAGCCGCCCTGAAACGTCACCCCATGATCATTGGGTGAAATACCACCCGTCACGATTAAGGCCACGCCACCTTTGGCACGCTCTGCATAAAAAGCTGCCATCCGCTCATATCCGCCGGGTGCTTCTTCAAGCCCCACGTGCATTGACCCCATCAGCACCCGGTTTTTGAGTGTGGTAAACCCTAAATCAAGCGGGGCAAGTAAATTCGGATATTTAGACATTTTAACTCCTTAGCGTGCTGATGTGCTGGCTATTTTTATTCAGCTGATCAGATATTGCATTTATCGATCAGAATTATGCAACTTGTTGCACTAATATATAAATCAGAATTGATTTTTATGCAACATGTTGCATAATAATCCCGAGTCATTTTTTTGAGACGTTTATGTCTTTATCGCATGTGCTACTGACCAGCCTGATTGAAAAACCCAGTACCGGAATAGAACTGGCGCGGCGCTTTGACCGCTCAATGGGATTCTTCTGGAATGCGACCCACCAGCAAATCTATCGAGAGCTAAATGCCATGTCAAAACAGGGCTGGATTTCAACACTCGAAGAAGAAGATGCACATTCACGTAAAAAAACCTATCAGGTTGAACTGCCCGGTCGTGAAGAATTGGCTCACTGGATGATACAGCAAAGTCCACCGGCACAGTTGCGCGAAGAATTGATGGTACGCTTACGTGCCGAAGCGCAGCTTGGTGGCAACAACACATTAGCGGAACTGGAACGGCATTTAGTCCTGCACAAAGAAAAACTCAACACCTATCAGCAAATTTTTGCCAAAGACTTTGCCCAAGCTGATGAAAATGATCGCACCCTGTATATTCATAAAATGATTTTACAACTCGGCATTGATCAAGAACTTGGCTGGATTCACTGGCTGGAAACCGTTATTCCGCGACTCAAACAGTTTAAATAAACGATCGGGATAAAAATAAGGAGAATATTCATGCCCTTTTATCGCATGCCAGACGGCGAACAGCTGTTTGTACGTGAATACGGTCAGGGTCAACCGGTTTTAGTGTTGTCTGGTCTGGGCATGTTGAGCTGGCAATGGGCGGCCTTTTTATATCCGCATAAAAACAGGTTTCGTTTTATTATTCCAGAATGGCGTGGTTTCGGTGCATCCAAAGACTGTAAAATTCCAGCAAATCTGGATGCAATTAACTGTCATTGGCAGGATGTGCGCTCAGTGGTAGATCAGCTCAAGTTCGATCGAGTCATAGTCATTGCCTACTCTATGGGGGCAACCACACTTATGCATGGTCTGCACTCTGATCATTTCGCTAAACGGATCACGGCTTATTTGCATATTGATCAGACACCCAAAATACCGGTAGATGATACTTGGGCTTTTGGTCTGTTTGGATCAAAACATGACGAATTTAGGGAGATTTTGCAGCAACTGTCTGTTCTCCTCGCTGCACATCCGCAAATTCAATTTATTCGCGATCTAGATCAAACGGTACGCCAACAGATTGGCGCATTGTGGCTGCGCTTTATCCAGCTGCAAAACAGTCATCCCTATAGTCTTAAAGTATTTGAGTTTTTACTGCATCAACCTCGCTTTCAAAGTTTATTACTGCCATCCAGCCGTATGGACTATATGGCGTGGTATATCAACAATTATCTGTATCATCGAGAAGATTACCGTGAAGCATTAACCAAACTTCAATGTCCGGTGACTTTCTTTAGCGGCGCGCAATCCCGGCTCTATCCTTTTGAAGGACAGCGCCTGATTGCAGAAAGCCTGCCTCAAGCCAAACAGGTGATTTTTAAAAAATCCGGTCATACGCCCTTGCTGACTGAACCGCTAAAATTTTCCAGAGAACTCGGTGTCTTCTTGAAAGAGAATTCACAATCGAGTACTTCGGCAGTTTAAATATTCAGGAGAAAAATAATGAACAAACTGGTGGTCTTTTCAGGTGCGGGTATGAGCGCAGAAAGTGGCATCAATACCTTCCGTGACAGCGATGGTCTTTGGGAACAGTATCGGATTGAAGATGTCGCCACTCCACAGGCCTGGGCCAGAGATCCGCAACTGGTACAGCGCTTTTACAATGCACGCCGAAAAAATATTCTGGAGGCAGAGCCAAATACTGCACATCTCCAGATTGCGCAACTGCAACAAGATTATGATGTGCATGTCATTACCCAGAATATCGATGATCTGCATGAACGTGCCGGCAGCAGCAAAGTGATTCATCTTCATGGCAATATCCGACTGGCTAAAACCTCAGGTCCAGATGCACAAAGTACGACCCGATTCTATCCGGTTGAAGAAACTGAATTAGATTTAAACAAGCACTTTTGCACAGCAGGTTATCCACTGCGTCCACACGTGGTCTGGTTTGGCGAAGCCGTTCCTGCCTATGCAGAAGCCCAAAGTTGTGTACAAGATGCCGATATTTTTGTGGTGATTGGCACCAGTCTGCAAGTTTATCCAGTGGCGGGATTGATTCATGACATTCCGGTATCTTGCCAGGCCTATTATATTGACCCCAGAGCAGACCAACAACAATTGCCGGTACAATTTCACAAGATCACCCAAACGGCTACTGACGGTGTGCAACAGTTGATTCAGCTCCTAGAAAAATAATTTCATCACAAGACATATGCTGTGTCATGTTCGATGATGATTATTCAGGTATTTAGAAAACGTAGCGACACTTAATCATATTGGTTACAGCCTAAATACTATCTAACTCTTACTGTCTATAGCATACACCTCGTGATTTTCTAAAGTGAAATAGCCGTATCTAAGGCGCCACACTTAAACCAAATTTTTTCAAATTTGGATATTCATAGGGGGCATCTTCAGCTGGATAACGTAATGACTCGAGCCCATAAATTTGTGCAATATTCCATAAAATACTTTCACCCGCAGGTAGAGTTTGTGGCTGAATTTTATAAATTGAATCCTGATAAGCGCTATCACTATCAACAAATTTCCAGCCCTGTTGCTTAAACAAATCAATAATGTCTTCTAGCCAAGCCGCATTAATGGCTCTTACATGAAGTAAAAGCACATGCTTGGGGGAACGTCCTAATGTTTGTTGTGCTAAATTATCGTAATACTGTGCTCGATCAAGCAAATGAAACAGATAGGCTTGTTTTAATTTATTCAGGTTTTCTTGATCTTGTGCTTGCTGATACTGCAAAAACAGTTGATTGTAATACCAATCACTCGCATCGATGCTAACAGTTCCCGATTGATAATGATGGGTTATCAGCCATTGTCGTACTCCTTCCCTTTTTTCTAGCGTATTTCCCTCTTTAAGAAATGGAAATCGGTAACGTGGTACAAATCCGGGTAATGTAGAAAATATTTGATGTCCTTGCTCTATGTCTTTTAAATAATTTTTCAAGCTAATGTCATCTTTATTTAGGTTAAGATGTAAATTTCCATGATTGCCTATTCGATGCCCCTGTTTCCCCCACTCTGAAATCATCTGCAACCCTTTTTCTGTGCTAATTTTACTGACGCTTGGATAGACAATAGCCAAAATTCGCTTTTGTTTTAGGGTATTTAGAATGTCATTATTGATATGACAAGCATCTGGGTTATTGGCTGGGTCTAGTCCATCATCGAAACTGAAGGCGATCTGTTGAGCAAAAGCCACATGAGAAACACAGAGACATAGGCTTAAGACAATTTTTTTAATCATAAATGAGTGCTAGAGCTTAGAAAATAAATACCTTTTAACCTAATAATTATTCAAACTGATTGAACTTTACATCGACGGCTAATACGAAATTTATTTATTATCTAAGCTTATATATTGAATGGCAATTTTTTTAATGAATCACCACTTAGCTGTGGTGTAATGAGATTCCAGACATTATAAATGAGCGCCTATGTATCACATTATCGAGTGTGTTGGCTTTTAAATTTTAGTAACTTCAATATTTTTTTAATTGACAGAACGTAACAATCAATTTTTAATCAGCAGATTGTTGCATAAATGGAATTTTGGAATGCTGACTGATCTTGATGATTTTTACTGCTTTGCACAGGTGGTGGAACATGGCGGCTTTAGCGCAGCCGAACGTGCAACAGACATCCCTAAATCCAAGCTTAGCCGTCGTGTCCATAACTTGGAAGAACGTCTAGGTGTCCGCCTGATTCAACGCAGCTCGCGTCATTTTGCGGTCACCGATATTGGCATGAACGTTTACCGCCATGCACAAGTCATGTTAAATGCAGCACAGGCAGCACATGATCTGGTCGATCATCTTAGTACCGAACCGCGTGGTACGATTAAAGTCAGTTTGCCGGTTTTAATTGCCCAGAATGAAATCGCCAAAATCCTGCCAAACTTCCTCAAGCAATATCCAGAAATTAAAGTTCAGATGATGATCACCAATCGCCGGGTCGATATCATTAATGAAGGCTGTGATCTGGCACTGCGGGTACGCTCCAATCTGGATGACGATCCGAATCTGGTCATCCGTCAGTTTGAAAAAATTGAACAGCATCTGTTTGCAAGTCAAGGTTATCTCAATCAGTTTGGTGAGCTAAAAACCCCCGAGCAACTGGCTGAACATAAGATTCTGACTATGGCAGAAGATCATACCGAACAATTTCTGACCTTACAAAACGAGCAGCAAGAACAAAAGAAAATTCGGGTCAGTCCAACTGTATTGGGTTCAGACCTCAATATGTTGGCGCAACTTGCGGCTTCAAGCTGCGGGGTGACCTTATTGCCAGATAACGTGGTAGAGCAGTATGTGGCACGTGGCGAACTGGTACGGGTTTTACCTGACTGGAAAGCACCGCATGGTATTTTTCATGCGGTTTATCCCTCACGTCGCGGTCTGCTGCCTGCAGTCCGGGTATTTATTGACTATCTGGTCGCAGAATTAAACCATAGCTAATAAAAATATGGACAAAAAAATAGCTCATTCTTGGGGAAAAATGAGCTAGAGAAACAGGTCACTACAGCACAGTGAATAAAAAAGGAAACTTTGTAACTGATTCTCAGTCTAACCAGACTTCTATTTTCAAACCATTGTTTTGCTGTAGTGTTTTGTATATTTTTGTCAGCAAAAACGATGAACTTGTAAATTTGGCAAGTCAAAAGTTTTTAACAGAAATCCCGTCAAAATTTTAAATTTCCGGATAATCACCCGTGCCTTCAGGCCATGGAGAGAGTAATTCAAATCCGGTTTCGGTCACATAAACCATATGTTCCCATTGTGCAGACCACGATTTATCCGTGGTAACCACAGTCCAGCCATCTTTTAGTTCTTTGACACGAGCTTTACCCATATTTACCATCGGCTCAATGGTAAAGACCATACCCGGCACCAGCTTGATGCCTTGACCCGGCTGTCCATAATGCAGAATATTCGGTTGTTCGTGATAAACCTTGCCGATGCCATGACCGCAATACTCACGCACAATCGAATAGCCTTCACGCTGTGCAACGGTTTGAATTGCATAACCAATATCGCCTAAGGTAGCTCCCGGCTTCACTGCATGAATCCCGGCCAGCATCGCTGCATAGGTGGTATTGACCAGACGTCTGGCTTCTGGAGATGGCGTTCCCACATAATACATCCGGCTGGTATCACCGAAATAACCATCTTTGATGATCGCCACATCAATATTGATAATATCACCATCCTGCAACACGGTTTTTGAGGATGGAATACCGTGACAGACTACTTCATTCGGCGAAATGCAGGTGGTCTTGGTATAACCATAATAGCCAATATTGGCCGGTGTTACTTTTAGAGTATTGATAATAAAATCATGACAGAGATCATCCAGATATTCGGTCGTGACACCTGGCTTGACATGCTCCCCGATCATCGCTAAAACTTCTGCGGCCAAACGCCCAGATATCCGCAGTTTTTCAACATCTTGCTCAGTTTTAAGACTAATCGCTGGAGCTCGCATATACCTATCCTCACTATGAATATCTGAATTATAGTCCCTTTTTTGTTACATATGTCACAGTTAGTGGATTTCATCACCGCAATTTTTCTGGAAATCAGAATTTCAACTGTTGCTTATTCATACAAAAAATAATCTGAGAATTTTAAAGAAAATTCAGATCAATCCATACAGTGGGCTTAGATCATCTATTTTTTAGCTGATTATCAATCAGATATTTCTACCAAAATTTGAATGAATGGTTATCTGAGCAGCAAAATCAATAGATTCAAGGTCTGCAGCCTTAAAATAAGCTCCAAAAAGATGGACATATACACTAAAATCGCTTTCTTTTGGTCGATTGATCTCCCTTTATGACAAGTCTGCGTACCCGGGATATTGTCGCCCTAGGTTTTATGACCTTTGCACTGTTTATTGGTGCGGGCAACATTATCTTCCCCCCGATTGTGGCTCAACAAGCTGGTGAACATGTATGGCTCGCTGCTTTAGGTTTCCTTATTACTGCAGTCGGCTTACCTGTAATTACCATTATTGCGTTGTCGCGCGTTGAAGGCTCCATTCAGGCACTAAGCTCGCCACTTGGTAAAGCAGCCAGTATTTTACTGACTGTGGTGTGTTACTTAGCTGTTGGCCCTTTATTTGCAACACCGCGTACTGCAACCGTTTCTTATGAAATTGGTTTTTCTTCTTACTTTGGTGATGAATCGAGCAGCCTGCTCATGTACAGCATCATCTATTTTTCTATAGTCACTGTGGTGTCTTTATATCCAAACAAGATTCTGGATACAGTTGGCTATTTCCTGTCACCGCTTAAAATTATTTCTTTGATCATTTTGGGTGTGGCAGCCGTAATGATTCCTGCCAGCAATCCACCGGCAGCGATCAATAATTATGTTACCAGTCCGGTGACTGAAGGCATCGTCAATGGTTATTTGACCATGGACACTTTAGGTGCTTTGGTTTTCGGGATCGTGATTGTGAAAGCGATTACTTCACGTGGTGTAACCGATAAAAAACTGATTACCAAATATGCGGTGAATGCCGGCATTATTTCTGGTATTGGTTTAACTCTGGTGTATTTAAGTCTGTTTAAACTCGGACTCGGTAGCCACGAAATTGCACCGAACGCAGCCAATGGTGCCATTATCCTGCATGCCTATGTACAACATGCCTTTGGTGATATGGGTGCTTACTTCCTGTCCGGCATGATTTTTATTGCCTGTATGGTGACTGCGATTGGCCTGACCTGCGCCTGTGCCGAATATTTCTCCAGTTTGACTAAAATTCCATACAAGATTTTTGTATTTATTCTGGTCGGTTTCTCACTGATTATTTCAAATCTGGGTTTAACCAAACTGATTGCCGTTTCGGTGCCCGTATTGAGCGCGATTTATCCACCTGCAATTAGTGTGATTTTATTGAGCTTCTGCGCTAGCTTCTTCAAAAAACCGTCTCATGTGATTGCACCAGTGACGCTAGTGGCATTTATCTTCGGTATTTTTGATGGAATAAAAGTTGCTGGTTTTGAGTTGCCTGCCGTACTACAAAATTTGCCGCTCTCAGAACAGAATCTGGCCTGGTTTATTCCATCCATGATTGTATTGCTAATTGCAGCTGTGATTGACCGTATTAGAAACTAATCTTTCTAGGCTGTCTGATAAAGATCGTATTTTTACCCAAAATCCGGTTTTAGCGTGATCAATAATTGTCAGGTTTTACCAAAACGGACTTTTATTGCTTCTTACAGACAATATCAAATCATCGCTGTGTGTCTATTTACTCGTGCTTTTTCCAGAAAGTGTGATTCATAATCAGGCTCGAATGATCCTATTTTTAATATAAATATAAATAACTTTTTGAATTTTAGCTTTTAGATACCTGTTGTTGCTGACTTAAACCATCTTGCCCTCTGACTTATACACAGTCTTACATTCTATTGATTAACACTACATATCTTTGGCGTAGAATTTGCATTTTCTATCTGCTCACATCAAACAATTGCTAGCTATTGTTTTCATGACGATATGGAGGTGTAATCTGAATATATAATGCTTTACTAATCAATTGATTATGCATTTTTACGACTAAAGAAGGCCATTTTGACCTTGAAAGTGCAGCCCGATGGTTGCAAAGGCTGATATTAAACAGTACAACTGTATGTTCAATTCTGACTAACTTAATCTGCTTTAGTCTTCAATAACATAAATAAATGGGAGGGATGGAGATGTTATCATTACATTTCAACAAGCAAGTCTTCATTGACGCTCTTAAAGCCAACGACACCAATCTGGTGACATTTATATGCACCACTTTTGCACTTATGCTGACTTTAACCGTCCATTGCTTAATTCAAGGTAATTTAAAACTTGAATACTTTGGTTATGCGCTGATCGTCTCAGCTGCTTTCTTCCTGTGGGCTGCCATAGACCAGAAATACCGATAATCAAATTTTAAATTAGCCCAGATGGATGATGTGGCCAGTCATCCATCTGGTAAAAAAACCAAAATATTACTTTTAAGAATAATTAAAATAGCCCACCAAATGCGCCATAGAGTAAAATCCCCGTTCCTCCAAGTTCTGCAATAATTAATCCCAGCATTGCCAAGCTCATCAGACTGCCAGGTAGATGAAACCGACCCAGTTGATGCGGTTGCTTAAACTGATTGGTGGTATCTTGCAGGAAACCATGCAGCATATAAGCTGCAATCGAAAAACTAAAAAATACGATATTCACCAGTACGCAGATCAAATTCATGGCACTGGATAAATCGGAATAATATGCCAGAACTGCCAGAATTAGCGTCGCTGGTGCATATAGCAGACTGCTACGATGGGCAATATCGACATAATAATGTGCGCGTGACTGTGGTGATTGACGGATCTGCCAATACTTCCAGACCCCGGTAAACATCCCAATCCACAAGAATATTCCACTAAAAATAATGGCGATTTTAACGGCCAGTGCAAGTTCCATTGATAGCATAAGCTCATTCCATATCTATTATTTTACTGACTTTTAAGTCATGCTTTGCGCAAGCATCCCTTCAAAAACTGTATAAAGTTAAAGCTTCATCAGGAAGCTAAAATCATAGTGTATCGTATGTCTGAATTTGAAACATTGACTCTACAGTGCCAGGATGGCTATCACTTAAGTGCACGCTTTTATGCGGCTTCTTCAGAATCTGAAAAACGTCCGGTATTGGTCTGTCCTGCCACAGGTATTACCCAACAGTTTTATCATCATTTCTGCATCTGGTTGCAAGCTCAGGGCTATGCGGTACTGGTCTTTGACTTTCGGGGAATTGGTGAGTCACTCGCAGGCCCTTTAAAACAGTCCAAAGCGAGCATTGTGCAATGGGGTCAACTGGATATTCCCGCCGCGATTGATGCTTTATTAGCACGTACTCATGCAGAAAAAGTGATTTTGCTGGGGCATAGTGCTGGTGGTCAGCTTCTGGGGATCGTACCGAATTATGACAAAGTTGCAAAAGTGGTGGCTGTTGCTGGCTCAACCGGACATATCAAAGGACTTAAAGGTAAAACCAAACTGCTGGCGCCGGTCATGTTCAATCTCATTTTCCCACTGGCCCGTATGAGCAAAGGATATGCTCCAACTCAAGCGATTGGCATGGGCGAAAATCTGCCTAAAGATGTGGCGCGTGAATGGGCACAGTTCTGTAGCAAACCGGGCTATGTCATGAATGCAATGGGTAAAACCCTATTACCACGCTCAGATTTTCATGCTCAAATCACCTGCCCGATTATTTCGATCTGGTCATCGGATGATGAAATTGCAACAGAAGCAAATGTAAAAGATTTACTGCGTTTATACCCCAATGCAGACACTCAGATGATTGAGCTTCAACCTAAAAGATATGCGCATAAAGCCATTGGCCATATGCTGATGTTTAAAAAATCACATCAAAACTTATGGCCGGTGATTGAACAACAATTGACGGTTTAAATCAGATTTAGATGGTTATTTGCAAGCTGCTATGTTCTAATACACTCAGTTTGAGATGAGCCTCTTACAGTATATGGGCTTGACCTATATACGACTAGCCCCTAACCATGGGGCTTTTTATTGCATGTATGATTTTAAAAACGTATTAACATTTAGCCGAAAAATGCAATGATGCTTTGGATCACCACAGCATTCACAATATCAATAAAAAATGCACCACACAGCGGTACAATTAAAAAAGCTTTATGTGATGGACCATAGCTATTGGTCACCGCCTGAATATTGGCAATCGCTGTCGGTGTTGCCCCCATACCAAAACCACAATGCCCTGCCACTAATACTGCTGCATCGTAATTTTTGCCCATGATTCTAAAGGTCACAATTGCGGTAAATAAAATCAATACCGCTGTCTGCGCCAATAAAATGGTAATGAGCGGACCTGCCAAATCTGCCAGTAACCAGAGTTGCAGTGATAGTAAAGCCATAGATAAATACAGGGATAAAGACGCATTGCCAAATACATCGATTGCACGGTCGAAGATATCGACTTTCAGCACATGCTCCAAGACATTACGCACAATCACACCTGTGCCTAAAGCCCATACAAAAGTGGGCAATTCAAACCATCTTCCCTGGCTGAAGTCTGTCATCTGATTGGCGACAAAAATACACAGGGCAAACATCCCCAAAGTCGACACGGCATTACTGGATGTAATCAATCGGGTTTTCTTTGGATACTCAAAGGGTGCGGTGTTAATGTGCGATTCGAGCTGTTGTTCATTGGTCTCTTGTGCTACCGTATCAGCCAGTTGGTTGCGTTTAATCAGGAACTTGGCAACTGGACCGCCTACAAGTCCACCAATAATCAAGCCAAATGTGGCACTTGCCATACCGAGAACAACTGCTCCCTGGATTCCATATTGAGTCTCCAGAACCTCGCCCCAGGCACCGGCGGTACCATGACCACCCGTTAAGGTGACAGAACCAACAATCAACCCGATCAATGGGTCAAGTCCAAGCACTGTGGCTAAACTCATACCAACCGCATTTTGCACGACTACAAATAAAATGACACAGACCAGAAAGATCAGGAGCGATTTTCCGCCTTCTTTCAGTTTCAAAAAGTCTGCACTTAAGCCAACAGAAGTAAAGAACATCAGCATCAGGATGGTTTGAATCTGTGCGTCAAATGTGGCACTGATATTAAACAATTTATAGAAAATAAAGGCCGTAATCGCTGCGACTAAACCACCGATTACAGGTTCAGGTAAGTTATAGTTCCTAAAGAAGCTAATTTTACTAACAAGATACCGCCCAATAAAAAGAAAAAAAACAGCAATTACTAGAGTGCCAAAGGCATCTATTTCATAAGTCATAACATTCCCTATTGGCTTTATTTTCATACAGTTTTGGGAAAGAGAGATGAAAAATCAATCACAGAAATGTAATGCAAGTTACTGTTTCTAATAATTGTTTAATTTATAGCCTGAATAGACGCAATTAACGTGATGGAATATCATAAACCCAATTTCGTGCCTGTTTGTCTGTGGTCGTTTCACAAACATAATAGTCGTGATCCCATGAATCAGGATGGAAGATTTCCTTTTTGGTATAAGTGACATTTTTGCCTTTTTCGACACAGATAAAACTGTCACCTTGGTCTTTGACTTGGGTTCCATTGAGGAAACCACCAATACAGAGGAATCGAGATTGTTTAGGCATGTTTTAGGTCAACTTGCTAAATCATTTTTCAATGTGGGGATTAAACGATTTATTGGATAAAGTGTAAAGCATTACCAATAAAAGTTTTTCAATATTGGACATACTCAAAAATTTAATTCTGAAGTTGTGAAAAGATACAGAATTTCATGCTGCAAAATTTAAATTAGATGTCAACTCCCACCCTTTCTGTATCAATTCAAATATTTCCCCCTTATTACCAATATCACGTATTAATTTTTTATTTATTAATGACTCTAAGGCCTCATCATATTTAAAAAATTCTCTATTATTTTCCATACCTAATTTTTGAGTTCTAATTTTAATTTCTTATTTTCATAAAAAAAATAAGGGCTGACAAATCAGCCCTTATTTTATACCGCTTATTACTTAATTAACAAAGCAAATCATAGATTTGCTCTTGCGCTAGGGAAAAGCCTTTCGGCTTTTCTTAATCCTAGCTCATTAAGTCAATTGAGCAGCAGCAATTTTCTTCGTATCAACATTCGCAGCAGCGTTAGTATATTCGCTCATCTTGTCGAAGCTTAAGTATTGATAGATGTCAGCTGACATACTATCAATTTGAGCTGCATATTGTTGGTATTCTTCTGGAGTTGGTAATTTACCCAATACAGCAGCAACAGATGCAAGTTCAGCAGAAGCCAAGTAAACGTTAGCCCCCTGACCTAAACGGTTCGGGAAGTTACGTGTAGACGTCGATACACAAGTTGTGTTCGGAGCTACACGTGCCTGGTTACCCATACATAATGAACAACCTGGCATTTCAGTACGCGCACCAGCTTTACCATAAATATTATAGAAACCTTCTTCCATCAACTGATGTTCGTCCATACGCGTTGGCGGAGCAATCCACAAACGAGTTGACAATGCACCACCTGGAACTTTCTCTAACAATTTACCAGTCGCACGGAAGTGACCAATGTTTGTCATACAAGAACCAACGAATACTTCGTCAATTTTCACGCCTTGAACGTCAGAAAGAAGTTTTGCATCATCTGGATCGTTCGGGCAGCAAAGAACAGGTTCTTTAATGTCAGCTAGATCGATTTCATACACTTTCGTGTATTCAGCATCCGCATCCGCTTTAAGCAGTGATGGATTCGCTAACCATTTTTCCATGTTCTCAACACGACGAGCCATTGTACGCGCATCGCCATAACCTTCAGAAATCATCCACTTAAGCATAGTGATGTTTGAACGAAGGTATTCAGCAACTTTCTCTTCAGAAAGCGTGATCGAACAACCAGCAGCTGAACGTTCAGCAGAAGCATCAGACAATTCGAATGCTTGCTCAACAGTCAGGTCAGTTTCCATTTCTGTCAAATCGATCTCAAGGATACGACCAGAGAAGATGTTTTTCTTACCTTTCTTCTCTACAGTTAAGTCACCCGCTTGAATTGCGTAGTAAGGAATTGCATGTACCAGGTCACGTAGTGTGATACCAGGCTGCATTTTACCTTTGAACTTCACAAGTACAGATTCAGGCATATCAAGTGGCATAACACCAGTTGCTGCAGCAAAAGCTACTAGACCAGAACCCGCCGGGAACGAAATACCGATTGGGAAACGAGTATGCGAGTCACCACCAGTACCCACAGTATCCGGAAGAAGCATACGGTTTAACCAAGAGTGGATAATACCGTCACCTGGACGTAAAGACACACCACCACGGTTCATGATGAAATCAGGAAGCGAGTGTTGCATTTGAACGTCAACTGGCTTTGGATACGCAGCGGTATGACAGAAAGACTGCATAACAAGGTCAGCAGAGAAACCTAGGCAAGCCAAGTCTTTCAATTCGTCACGCGTCATTGGACCAGTGGTATCTTGCGAACCAACAGTGGTCATCTTAGGTTCACAGTAAGTACCTGGAAGTACGCCTTGACCTTCAGGAAGACCACAAGCGCGACCAACCATTTTCTGTGCTTGAGTGAAGCCTTTGCCAGTTGCAGCAGGTTGAACCGGAGTACGGAACAACGTAGATACTGGAAGACCTAAAGCTTCACGTGCTTTAGTGGTCAAACCACGACCAACGATCAGGTTAATACGACCGCCAGCACGAACTTCGTCTAGAAGTACAGGTGTTTTAAGATCAGCTTCAGCAATTACAGCACCGTCTTTAGATGCAGAAACTTTCGCAGCAGCATGATCGATTTTAAGAACGATTTCATCGCCCATGTTCATGTTGCCAACATCGATCTCGATCGGTAATGCACCCGCATCTTCCATCGTGTTGAAGAAAATTGGCGCAATTTTAGAACCTAGGCAGTAACCACCGTCTTTTTTGTTCGGGATATGAGCAATGTCATCACCAAAGAACCAAAGCACAGAGTTGGTTGCAGATTTACGAGATGAACCTGTACCAACAACGTCACCTACGTAAGCAACTTGGTTGCCTTTCGCGATCAATTCTTTGATTTGGTTTAATGGACCAACTTCACCAGGAACTTCCGGGTTGATTCCGTCACGTACGTTTTTCAACATTGCATTTGCGTGCAATGGAATGTCCGGGCGGCTCCAAGCATCTTGTGCAGGTGACAAGTCATCAGTGTTGGTTTCGCCAGTGACTTTGAAAACTGTCAGTTTGATTTCTTCAGGAACGTCTGGACGTGAAGTAAACCATTCAGCATCAGCCCAAGACTGCATAACAGCTTGTGCATTTGCATTACCCGCTTTTGCTTTATCAGCGACATCGTGGAATGCATCAAATACAAGAAGCGTTTTCTTAAGCGCTTCAGCAGCAAGCTCAGAAAGTTCAGCGTTGTCTAAAAGTTCAACTAAAGGCGCTACGTTATAACCACCAAGCATAGTACCTAGCAAGTAAACCGCACGTTCTTTAGAAATAAGTGGAGAGGTTGCTTCGCCTTTTGCCAATGCAGCCAAGAACGCAGCTTTTACATATGCAGCTTGGTCAACACCTGCTGGTACACGGTTTTCAAGCAAATCTACCAAGTATGCTTCTTCACCAGCTGGCGGGTTAACTAGTAGTTCAACTAATGCAGCGGTTTGGGCATCGTCAAGTGGCTTCGGTGGGACTCCGAGTGCGGCACGTTCTTCAACGTGTTGGCGGTAAGCTTCTAGCACAGTGTTATTCCTCTTTTTTAAAAAATTACTTATGAATTCCTGCTTATTCCAAGCTTCACAAATAATATGGACTCCGAAATTTTACTAAATTTCCAGTTAAAAGTTAATGCAACTCAAGTGTTTCTTTGTGATGCTCGTTATTTTATAACTAAATGATGCTCTTAATGATTATTCAATAATCACTTTTAGATCAGATCTCAAGAAACAAGCCTATGAGCAGGCCCTTTTAACTGAATTTAATGCATAAAAAAGGCAACCATGATGTTGCCTGATTTGAAGTTAAAAAGATACTCCACCTTAGTGTACAGTGGTCGAGTTTAAATATTGCTGATATGAATCCCGGCAGCCTTTGAATTTCACCACGCATTCATCTTCACACATCGTGCTGTGATTATTGCTGGCAAAGGAAATATCCACCTGATACAGCTTTTTTTCTTGTTCTAGCACCTTCTTTAAAAATACTTTGTCGCCTACGCTCAGGACATAGCGACTACCAGCAATAATGACTACACCATGTTCATCTTCTAAGAGCAGATCAGAATGATGTAAATATCTGACGACTTGCATATTGTGTTACTCCTCGGGTAATTGGAGTTAAATTCATTATTCAATATAAAGATAAGTATTTCTATATTTTAGATTTAGAAATTGTCACAAAGTGTACATTTTGCTTAGGCTATTTTTTTATTATTAAGTAGAGGTTTTTTTGTCTTTTATTCGGGTTGATACTTTTTTTAAAGAGATGTTGCTATGCCTGATTCAGCCATTAAAAAAACCGTTCCCTAGAACGGTTTGTAATCTGGTAATTCATCATGCGGCGTGGCAATACATTTTTCAGTAAACTCAGCGCGGACTTTTTCACGGGCTGCTTTTACATCTGCCTTAATCTCTTCGGCTGGAAGTGCGTAGACTTCATCAATAATGTTCAGAATAAAACCTTTGGTGGTTTCATCATCGATCTTGAGGGCATGCTCGATTGCTTTCTCTTTCTCAATCGCATTCTGACGATCCAGCATAATGGTTCGCGCGGCATTTCCCACACTTCGACAATAACCTTGCCACTGCTCTTCAGGGGTTAAGGGTTTCTTCTCGGCACAACCGGCCAGAGCCAGCATAAACGATAAAGCCAATAACTTTTTCATGAGTTTCTCCTTCCGAGGGGCAATATAAAAGATCGGGGAAGATTTGTCATTTAAAATGCCAGTATGACTCTAAATTTTAAAAAGCCCATCAATGGGCTTTTGTTTTTTAAATGATTAACCGCATGAAGCCTGAAGAATTTTTTTGCTGGCAGGATCTACAGTTACTGTCACACGCTCTTCACGATAATCCATGGTGACTGCTTGGCCCGGCTCGACCATACGTACAATCTGCGCCTGGGTTTTCTGTTTGATTTGCGCTTCAGTCAGGTTGGACTGACCAACCAATGTCATCGCCTGATCGGCAATACATTTAGGCTGGTTCATATGCAGCAACTCCCATTCTTCTACCACCTGTCCATTCTTTAAATGACAATATCCAACCTGGCCATTACTTTCATTACGTATTTCAAGCTTGCCACCCTGATTGACACAATAAGTGCTCGCCGGATTTGGCATACCTATTTTAGGCGCTTCCGTTTCTGATTGTGGTGTAGTGGTACAGGCGCTTAAAGCAACCGCCAGCAAACCGAACAGCATTGTTTTTTTCATGAGCGTGTATTCTTCTTCAATAATTCTGCACTAATTTAGCATATTTCCATACCTTTTCTAGGCACAAGTCTGTGTACATTGTTAATCAAACACCTTCAATAAAGTTTAAGAATAAAAGTATTGCTAAATTCAGTATTGCTAAATTCAGTATTGCTAAATTCAGTATTGCTAAATTCAGTATTGCTATCTTGCCAACTATTTGATTGCTGAAGCTAGAGATGCGTGGAATCTGTTTAAATTGAGACGAATACTAATTTAGCGTTCTCAATTAAGTAATTCTTCATTCCATTATCAACACAATGTCATTACATAAAGTTTAAATAACTGCATTTTTAGATTTGTGATCTTTGCCAGATTGATTTACTATTTGATTGAATTTTAAACTTTCTACTGGCATGACAGACGATCTCCAACTCTCCCTCAAGGAATATCTTGCGACAGTTCAGGAAGTGGTCAAACTCACTTTCGATACGCCGGTATGGGTCAAAGCTGAGATTCGTAACCTTAGTATCAAAGCAGGTCATTATTATCTGGAACTGGCAGAAAAAGAGGCTGATAGCGATCAGGTCATTGCCAGTTGCCGAGCCACCATCTGGAAATTTAGCGCCCAGAAAATTGTCACTCAATTTGAACGTGAAAGCGGGATTGAATTAAGTCGTGATCTCAAAGTTCTGATTAAAGTCAAAGCCAATTTTGATCCACAATATGGTTTTTCTTTAAATATCGTTGAGATTGACTCGGGTTATACCTTGGGTGATATTGCCCGGCGTTATCAGCAGATTATTGACAGACTAAGCACTGAAGGGCTGACTCAGCGTAATAAAAACCTGCCCAGTCCTTTTGATTTGAACCGGATTCTGGTGATTGCTCCCGAAAACGCAGCAGGTCTCGGAGATTTCAGAAAAGATGCCGATGCACTACATCGTGCGCAAGTTTGCGAGTTTATCTATCACACTGCGACTTTTCAGGGAAATTCTGCCCCGCAAAGCATTATGCAGAGTCTGGCACAAGCACTGAAACAATGGGCGCAAACCTATGACACTGCGCCAGATTTGATCGTCATTATTCGGGGTGGCGGAGCAGTCAATGATCTGGCTTATTTAAATGATTATGATCTGGCTGCCCTGCTCTGTAAACGCTCGGTTCCGATTTGGGTGGGCATCGGACATGAAAAAGACCGCACCATTCTGGATGAGATTGCGCATCGCTCCTTTGATACTCCGAGTAAAGTCATCGCCGGAATTCGCAATCATATAGTCGAACTCACACAAGATGTCTTGAATTATTTACAGCGGATTCAGCGTTTATCTCAACAGCAAATTCAGGCCTACCAAAATCAGAATGATCAATTCTTAAAACTCATTCAAAGTCTGGCCAACAGCCAGATTATGGATGCCCTGCAACGTCTGCAACAGATCAAGGCCAATACCTCCAGTCTGGCTCAGCAACATACCCAACTAATCAATCAGCAGCTAGATGCCCTAATGCGGGAAACGCTATTGCAAAATCCACGACATGTTTTATCGAAAGGTTATGCCATCGTACGTCAGCAAGAACATGTGGTGGGTTCTATCAACCAGATTCAGCCCAGCGATCCGGTTCAGGTAGAACTGCAGGATGGCATTTTTTCAGCACAACTTATACAGGTACTTCCCCATGACTCATGATACTTTAAGCTTCCAGCAAGGCTATGACATCCTGAAAAAGAATGCAGAATTGCTCGAATCTCAGCAAGAACCGGACATTGATAATCTGATGAAAATCGTGGAAGAATCCATGAGCGCCTATAAAGCCTGTAAGGCACGTGTTGAAGCGGTGCAAAGTGCGCTAAATGACACATTTAAAGATTAGTGATTGAATGACTCTAGTTGAGTAGCTTAGGCTATTTAAGCATCTTTATATCATAAAAAACCCTCAAAAAATGAGGGCTTTTTTCAATTTAATTTACGCTATGAATATCCAGTTCCTCATTACTTGCCAATACGACAGAGGCTAAAATTGGCACCCCCAGAATAAAGGGTACAGCGAAGATCCATAAAACCACAGTCACTTCTGGATCAAAGAAAAATTGAATCGAAAGCGCAGTCAAAATAAGTACAGCGAATAGAATCATTGCAAAACGGATTATAAATTTAGTCGCCATGCGAACATACTCTGATGAGTGAAATTGTACTTTCAATATACACCTAATTTTATTAAGGCTTTATTGATTTTCAATTTATTATGATCTGATTTGATTGATTTTTTATATTTTAGCGCTGATTTATTGCTTCATTCATTTTTCTTAAGGATGTAACAGAAACATAATTTCAGCCATATTTCACAACTTTTTTGCAGCCCATTGCGCTTAAATTCTGATATTCATTGCTTCTACAGGTGTATACCAAAAGCACTGTACTTCATGACAAAGAAAATCACGAACATAAAAAGCCCAATATTGAATTGGGCTTTTGTCTTTACTCTTCAACTTCTATGGGATCACCATCTTCAGGGTGAATATGCCGCGTGCCATCATCTGCAGGATCAACACTTGAACCATCTTTGGTAATCGTGTTGTACAGCTCATCCTCTTTCTTATCATCGATAAACTCTTCATCTTCGAAATCTTGAGGCTCATTGTCATCATCGAAGTTTAACGGCTTTTCTTCATCTATCATGGCGATCCATCACTTTTATAACCCAGAAAATATCATGCTCAAACATTTGATCGTTTCATTCAAGGGTCAAGCATGATCATTTGTGTAACCGGATCTATATTGCGGTGTTCAAGCCAGATACATATCAATAAATAATAGCGTTCTTTGATAAGTCATTTTTTAATCATTATAAATAAAATACCCTCATCCTCTTGCGAAGCAGTGCTTCTCATCCCAGAAGGATGAGGGTATTTTCAGCATCTATTTAAATATGAATAAATTGACCATTTCTTGATCAATTAAAGATATCTAATGAAATCTAGCAATCATTTAAAAATATTTATCTGTCCTTATGATTAGAAACGCCAATTATAGAACAAGTCAATTGCACGTTCTAAGGACTGACTCGCTTCCAAGTAAAGACGCTGATTCACCTGATAACGTAAAGTCAGTTTGTTCACCGGGGTAAAAACTCCGACGCCATAACGAAGATATAAATCAGGGGTAATATAGCCGGTCACCGACACCTGGGTATCATCCCCTGTTCCTTGTGCATCTAGTGCCAAACCACTCAAGCCAAACGTCCGTCCAATCTGGTTGGTCAGCGCGCGGGTTCCACCCAGGCCCAGACTGATACCTGCTGCGGCAATGGTATTATTCACATCAGATCTGAATCCTTCAGCCTGACTTAAACCGGATGCACCTTCGTTGATACGACCAGTAATCAAGGCATTTAAAGCTTCCTGCTCTGACAAGCCAGCATCATTATAAATCTGAATATTTGGGCTTGAAGCAGTGCCCGTCACCCGTACCCCGACCGTACTTCCCTGAACCGACTTATTGGCATCAACATCCAGCGTCGGATTGGTCAACTCACCATTAAAACGGGCAATGGCACGATTCAGATCCAGACTCTGACCATAAGCTTCGATTTTCACCCGCTGTGATACCCCGATCGCACCATTGGCACGCATCGCAGTTTCCAGACCCCGCTGTGACAGATTGACCCGGCCCAATAGCGGAATACGGCTATCAAAGCCCTGGAATATCACTTGATTGCCCAGAGAAACCGCCACATCAGCCCGAATATCCCAAGGACGGGCAGATTTGAGAATAGCCAGCTGGTCATCACCTTCACGCACGACACGTACATCTGAAGAAAGTCCAACCACAGGTTCTGAGGCTTCAGGCATAGAAATTAGTGCACGTGGCACATCAACCGTACCACTTAGACTCAGCTTTTTATTGAATGGATACATGTCCAAAGTTAAATCGGGCGTAACCACGGCAGTAATTAAAGGTGCCTGACGAATCAGCAGATTTTCACCTTGCAGTTTTAACTGCACTCGCGGATCACCTTTCCAGTCGACTGAACCGGTCAATTTACCCACGCCACGACCACTGTTAAATGCACCATTAATACTGGCAGAATTCTGACGTATCGATGAATACAACTGCACATTGGTCAGATTCACCGGCAAGGAGATCATGCTGATCGAAGCATCTTTGACTCGAACCTCACCTTCCAGCAAAGGATCAGTTAAGGTTCCACTCACTTTTCCGGCATAGGACAAGGTGCCATCCAGATTACGGATGTCCTGAATAAAGGGTTTAAAGACTTTAAGCTGTACCTGATTAAAGGCAATTTCGCCACGCATCGGTTTACTGTCCCGATATGGATCAATAATGACATTGGCATACCCTGTCCCGATATCCGGAGTTTTTACATCCAGTCGAACTTGTAAGCCTTCTGCGACACTTTTTGCCACCAGACCCACTTCATCATATTTTAGGGTAGAACCTAAATAATCCGGGTCTTCCGAAGATAAGCCGACCACACCACTTCGGGTGACCAGACGCGCATCGATTTTTGGTTTAGCACCTTGCGCCCAGGCTGCCTTGGCATAACCGTTCACTTTACCGGTCAATGCCAGCCCTTCAGGCAGGAATGCACTGAAATCATCCAGATCCAGGTTTTGGGTCACAAAGGATACGCTGCCACGGGTTTTATTGACCCGAATCGGTTGATCAAAACACAACTGGCTTTGCTGACTCATCCAGCAATGTGCACCGACAAACAGATCAGACTGGGCCGCATTATAAATCACTGCCGCATTTTGACGCTGTACTAAATGAGCACGCAAAGAGTCAAAATCACCTTTTTGAATCTGACCCAGCCAGTTATTTTGTGCATTAAAGCCACCGGCCAGCTGCACAAAGAATTTTGACAGTTTATTTTCTGCCTGAACTTTAAGGATATGCGCCGCACGAGTACCGGCAAGTGATATTTCCCCGCGTACAATTTCCCGTGAACCGCTACGCAAGCGATCCATTGTGGCAGTTAATAAGGTTGCTGTGGTCTGCGAGGTCGGCAACTGCCCGCGGACACGAATTTTTTGCACACTCATCAGGTTTTTAAAGGCAAAATTATCAATCGAAAGATTTGCCGAAGCCTGCAAACGTGGCTGCGCCTGCATATTGATATAGCCCTGCGCACGACCTCTTAAGCCCGGATATAACTCATACAATGCTGGTGCGTTGACTTTGAGTTGCAGATTCTGCGCATTGCCGGTGGCCTGAATCTGGTTGCTGGCATAAGACAGGAACAGGTTATTGGCTTCAAACTGCTCTGGAACAAAACCACGCTGATTTGAATTAATAATGACTGATAAATTACCTGTGCCTCGTACCGGCTTGTTATTTAACATACCGGCCAGATTCAAACGCTGGATCTGAATGCGTTTTAAGGCATCTGACCAAACCCCTTGGGTTTTTACATTGCCCGACAACTCGCCTTTCAGGTTGGCATTAAAATATTGCGGCTTAAAGCGGATTAATGAAGCGTTAATATCCCAGTCAATACCATTTGCCAGATTCACCAGACCATTGGCATTAATCTTGCCAGCGATACCATCATGACGCAATTCATTGACTCTCAATACTTCTGGTGTACCTGAAACACGCAGTTTCAGGATTCCCTGACTGGCTTGCAACTGACTGGCATTTAAAGCCCCATCATAATTGACTGCATAGCCTCTAAAACCACCGCCGGCTTTTTCATTATGGAATAATAAAGCAATGGTACTGTTACCGGTCAGACGTACTGTTTCGTTCTGTTCTGCCAGGCGCCCAGTCAGGTCTACATTAGACAGTTTAATAATCTGCTGATTGGGTTGTGCATAGCCATTGGCCTTGATCTGGCCATTTAAACAGTCTATCGGTGAAGCCGCAGCGAGACTTCGGGTATTTAAGTCTTTGGCGTTTAATAATGCAGTCCATTTCAACTGGCGTTTTTCTTGTGGCAGTTCAATTCGCGCATGACCGCTTAAGCTACCTGCCTGTGCATTGGCGCTATAATTGAAGCTCGGCACATTTAGAATATTATTTTTCAGATCCAGTTTGGCCTGATACATGCCTGCTGGCAGAAGACCTTGTTCGTGCTGTTCGACTTTGGTTGCCACATGAATATTCTGCTGGCCTTCGACCAGTGCCAGTTTCACATCGCCAGACTGACTGCTGAGCCAGCCGACATAGGGTACGGCGCGGTCGATATTTTGCCAGGCAACATCCAGAAGCATCGGTTGTGCTTTATTGTCTTTAACCGAATTCTGATCCAGCTTGATATTCCAAGTTTCATAACGGTCAAAATCTACCAGCGCCGTCAGATGCAGGCCATTTTCCAGATTGCCTTTTGAGGCAATATTGCCATCCAGGCTTGGTGGTAAAAAGTCTTGTACGACTTGCGGGATACGTTCATGCTTAGGATCAATTCCGTTTAATCGTCCGTTCAGATCCCAGCTTACCTGTTCGTTCCAGCCCACTGTCCCGGCAAGGCTAACCGTACCTTTCATCAGCTGGCCATTCAGATCGGTAATGTTGAGCTGATTGACCAGATCGGTATACATCACCGCGTTATACTGGCCTTGTGGAATATTTTCACCGCTCAGGTCGGTACGGACGTTCAAATCCAGACGATCGATATCTCCATTGAACTCGGCAATCCCGTCTTTCGTAAACAGTTTCTGCTCAGTCAGAATCGGCCAGTTATAATCTTTAAATTTTAACTCGCCACGCATCGGCACCTGGGGCCGCATTGGATGTACGATGGCCCAACCGGTTAATAAATCAGGTGTATTGGTCGCTACGCCTGCCTGAATCGTATCCAGCGTGCCACGCGCCCGAACCTGAATATCATGAATATTCAAGCTGTCTCTTAAAGAAGGCAGATTGACGATTGCGCGGGCATCCAGTGGATATTTGCCTTCAAACTGCATTTTACCCGTCGCTTCACGCACCGAGAGATAACCCATATCCATGCGGGAATCTTCAAAGTTTAATTCGGTACCAGACCAGAGCGCATCATTTAATTCGATATTATAAAAATCAACTGCCGTGGTTTGGGTTTTAATCACCAGATGATCAAGGAGCAGATGATCGACGCGCAGCACAAAAGGCAAACGGATGGCATTGAACTTGAAAGGTTCGCTGCTAGACGGAGTTTTATTAATAATTTGCAGGTTACGGACATCTGCTTCATTCAGATGAATTTCTTTTTTGATGATCGCCCGCCAGCCCAGTTTTACATCAGCACGATCAATTTTGACATCGACCGGTTTCAGGCTGACCAGCACATTTTTAAGAATAATTCCACGCCATAAATTTCCGCCTTCATATTCATAATGAATAATTTGCTGGCGTTGTAATACCTGATCTAGCAGGAACTTACTGCCCTGATTGGTCGAAAACAGCAGCGCCAGCACAGAGAGCAGGAAAATGAGTGAGAAAAGTACCGACAACAGGATACTTCTCAATATACGGCGCTTTTTCGGCACAACGCTATCTTGTGGTTGTTGTTCTGGCTGTGGTTGGTTCTCGACCATGATGTACCCAAATAACTATTTTTAAAAAATGATGTTTTATAACTGCGAACCAATAAAGAAATGCAGACGAATTGGGTGATTGTCATCAGACAATCCAGTCGCCACATCGATACGAATCGGTCCAATCGGTGAGGCCCAACGTATCCCCACACCCGCGCCATATTCGGTCGGATTACTGAACTCTTTATTATAAGCATTTCCGGCATCTGCAAAAACCGCAGCACGCCAGCCTTCCCTAAACTGATAGTTATACTCTAAGGAAGCAACCCCTAAGGCCTGACCACCGACTTTAAAGCCTTCAATTTCCGGAGAAAGACTCTTGTAATCAAAACCACGAATGCTCTGGTCACCACCGGTGAAATATCTCAGGTTATACGGCACTTTGGCAAAATCTTCAGTGAAGATATAACCGGCATCGGCACGTCCAACAAACTGATGATCTGCATTTTCACCCAATGAATAGATAAAACGCCAGCCTGCATTTACAATCGCCATATCTGCATCAGACAATAACGCCTCACTACCCAGCTCGACTTTGTAGGTCTGCTTGAAACCCTTGGTCGGATTGACCCGACGATCGGTATCGGTACGTGAAACTTCATAACCGACCAGTAACGACTGCTGTTCATCTTCGGTATTAAAGCGAAACGCTTCCGGAATCTGGTTAAAATCAACAGAACCATTCTGCTTCAAGCGATCCAGACGGTAACGCGCTCCAAAAGTACGCTGCCAGTTACCCAGCGGGTTTTTAATAATCCGGTCTACACCCAGCACTGCCGATTCAATTTGCAGACCTTCACCTTGAGCCACGCCATCACGTTCTTCGCGCTCATAACCACCGACAATACTGACATAATCATTCAGCGGGTGGTGATAAGGAATGTTATAACGACCATCGATGGACTGCCGGATACCGGACAACTCGAGGTTGGCATCAAAAGAATGTCCGCGCTTATTTACAATGGCGCGGCGGTACTGACCACGTAGACGGATATTGGTATCTGTTCCATAACCCAGACCCAGTTCAGCACTGTTTAAACGGTCTGCATTTAAAGTCACAATCACTGGAACTTTCTTCTCTTCCCGCGCTTGTGCCTTTAAACGCTCCTGCTCATTTTCTTTGGTCTGCTGCTCGACCCGCAAGCTTCTTAAATTTGGATTTTCCTGATCGCGGCTACCGGCAAACTGGTCTTCATCGACGACATTTTGAGTGACTTCTTTAGCAGATGCCACTGAGCGATCAGGCTGTGTCGCAGTCGCCTGATCTTCAGAAAGTTTCTGTTCTTCTATCAGGCTTTGAATATCCGGTGCCAGCTCCAGCTCCCTGTCAACCGGATCAGGGCGAATTGCGTCCACCAGGGTATAGTTAAAATAGCGCGAGTTGGTCAGGTTATTGGCCAGGCTATTCACTCGCCAGAAGGTATAGTCTGCACCATCTTTCCAGGTGACCAGACTTTCGAGTACATCACGATCCAGCGGAAATTCCTTTTCAGGATCACTCATTCTAAACTCGACATTGCCCAGCTTGTAACGCTCGCCTGTCTCGAAACGTAGATTTACATCGGCCGTATTTTGTGGCTGTGCAATCTTGACATCATGCAAGCGCCAGTATGAATCAAAATAACCGTTGTTATTGGCGGCAGTATTAATCCGTTGTTTGGTCTGTTCATAATTGCCGTGATTGAAAATATCGCCCTCTTCCTGCTCAGGCAAAAGACTGATGACCTGGAATTGCGGCTGTTCCGCACCCGCTCCGCTAAATTCCAGATTTTGTGTAGTGATCAGCACAGGTTCATTCGGGGTGACAAAAACCCGAACGCGACTATCAGAGATTTTTTCAAACCTGAACTGGGCATTGTAATAACCGACTGCCTGTGCCGCCTGTCGGGACAAGGTTCGCAGTTGTGGCAAAGCGGAATTAAAGTCGCCAAAAGACTCCTGGGTAAAACTGGACAGTTTGGCTTTGACATTATTTCTTAAATTCAGATAGCCTTCAGGCTCAGCTCTACGATTCAGCATACCATTGCTTTGCGCAATACCTTCGCCGTTCATAATCACCACGTCGGCACTAATTCGCGGGACTCTCGCAGTCATGATCTGACGTGGCGGACGGATTTTATAAAACAGTCTTTTGAAAATATTCGGACGTTTTTCATCTTCAGCAACAAGTTGGCCCGGAATTTCTGGCAAAGTCATGCCAGCTTCATTATTTTGGACGATAATCTGGCTGTCGGCCTGAATCGACTGCATCAGCTGATCGACATTTACCGGTGCCTGATTGATTTCAAGTAACTCTTGCTGACTGATATCTGCTACGACTGTTTCAGCGGTCTGGGTATTGCGATAATTTTGTGCTTCCTGCTTGGCTTGCTCGGCCTCACGATAAATTTCATTCGCCATGTTCTGGTCAATGGACTGGATCGGCAGCTCTTCCAGATCATCGAACTGGATCGGTGTAAATACGTCCAGACCGGAGCCTGCATTTTGCTGTTGCTCCAGCATCAACATGCTGTCGACAGATGCTTCCGGCTGTATCGCTTCTTCAATTTTTTCGGTGGCTTCATTTTCAGATGTGACCAGTCCCTGTCGCATCGCTTCTTTGGACAGTTCATCTACCATTTCTGACTGAGAAATGGCCACAGGTGTTTCAGGCTGTTCGGTTTGTGCCATGCTCTGATGGGATAACATCATAAAAAAAATGCTCATACACAGCTGTGCCCCACTCTGAAGTGGTATAAGTGACCCCATACTGCGATGAAGCATCGTTTTTTTAAATTTTTTCTTTGCAGGCATGGCAAACTCGAAACGAATACATTCTTTAATTGATTATTTGACCGAAAAATATAAGCTAAAGAGCTTAATTGATTGGTTTTTACCTTTACATGGCTGAAAGTATCTTACATGATTTTTCTCAATGTTTACGCATAACTGACATTTCTTAATAAAACTTAATGTAGCACGCTCTATATGAACAAAAATGAACATTTGTTAGCTTCTCGGCGCTTTTTACCGATGTTTCTGACGCAGTTTTTTGGTGCATTAAACGATAATGTATTTAAGCAGGCATTACTGCTGGTCATCACTTATGGCTGGATTCAACAGCAATCGGCCAGCATCAGCACATTGAATAATCTGGCGGCTTTACTGTTTATTCTGCCTTATTTTATTTTTTCAGCCACTGCCGGTCAGATTGCCGACAAATACGAACGTTCACAGCTGATTCGCTATCTCAAGCTTCTGGAAATTATCATCATGTTGCTGGGAACTATCGGTTTCCTGCTGGGCAATTTATGGATTCTGTTATTTGCCCTATTCCTGATGGGCACCCAATCCACTTTCTTTGGTCCGATTAAATATGCCATTTTACCTGAAGTCCTGAAACCGGATGAACTGATGTCCGGCAATGCCCTGTTCCAGTCCGGAACTTCTCTGGCAATCCTATTCGGTATGATTCTGGGCGGCGCAGTCATTGCTGCTTCGGCCGGTAACCTGATCTGGATCAGTTTAACCCTCATCAGCATCGCCTTGATTGGTTATATATCTAGTCGCTATATTCTGAAACAAAGCATTCCCGCACCTGAGTTGCAAGTTGACTGGAACTTTTTCCGTACCAGCTTGCAGACCTTGAAATATGCCAAAGGCTTACCTTTGGTTTTTACCATTTTACTGGGCAATTCATGGTACTGGTTTTATGGTGCAACCTATCTGACCCAGATTCCTCAGCTGACGCTACAAAATCTGCATGCATCTGAAAATGTCGCCAGTCTGCTCTTAACCTTTTTTTCGGTCGGGATTGGGCTAGGTTCATATCTATGCCGGAAAATAGGCGGCAGCCAGGTCAATATCAAGATGGTGCCTTTTGGCGCGATCGGTCTAGTAGTGTTTGCCCTATATTTGGCCGCGAGTCTGGCCTTTGTTCCGGAACGTACAGGTGCTTTAATCGGCCTGGCAGATGTCTTTCAGCAAGGCTGGAGCTATTACCATGTGATGCTGGCTGTCACCTTACTCGGAATTAGCGGCGGTTTTTATATCGTACCGCTGTATGCCATGATGCAGGCGCATTCTCCCCGCTCACATCGTGCGCGTGTGGTTGCAGCAAATAACATTCTGAATGCCGTTTTCATGGTATCTTCTGCTATATTCTCAATTATTATTTTAAGTGTTTTAGAGCTTGATCTTAAAATACTTTTTTGTATTACCGCAGTATTAAGTGGCCTGTTTACTCTATGGCTACTTTACCGCCTGAAACCAATGATCAAAACTGCAAAAGCGCCCTTGGAGGATTAATTCATGCGTCAATATACAGGTCTCGATAAGCTGATTCATTCTTTTGACCAGGCATTACGCAGTCTAGTCCCGGGCACGACTTCGGCACAACGTGAAAATCCGGCCCAACCGGTCGAAACGCAGTTAACGGTCAGTGATGCACGTCATGTGGCAGGTTTAATGCGGGTCAATCATAGTGGTGAGGTTTGCGCACAGGCGCTGTACCACGGTCAGGCCATGACAGCGAAACTCCCGAATGTGCGTCGTGAAATGGAACAGGCAGCGATTGAAGAACAGGATCATCTGGCATGGTGTGAAGACCGTTTAAAAGAACTGGATAGCCATACTAGTCTTCTTAATCCAGTCTGGTACGGTCTTTCCTTTGGCATGGGTGCGATTGCCGGGATCGCGGGCGATAAATACAGCTTGGGTTTTGTGGCTGAAACAGAACGTCAAGTCAGCATGCATTTACAACATCATATTAGCCAGTTGCCCCCTCAAGATGAACGTTCTCGTCGTATTCTGGAACAGATGAATGAAGACGAGCTGCATCATCGAGATACAGCTTTAAATGCTGGCGGTGTAGACCTGCCTGTTCCGGTCAAAATGACCATGACGGCCATTTCCAAGTTGATGACCAAGACCAGTTATTTTATTTAAATGAAACTAGTTCAATTTTAGCCCACTCATTGGTGGGCTGTTTATTACGCTTCAAATCTTGAGCGAGATAATAAACTCAAGGCATCTGGCGATCTTATTACTTATAAGTTTTATGAAATAATAGAGATTCCCCCAACAGCACCCTTTAATCTTTTTTGCTCATTTCAGAAAGTAGGTCCAGCTGGATTTCCTGAATTTGCGCCAACCGTTCCCATTGATGCAGCAACAGATGATCTAATTTTTCATGTAAATGCTGAATTTCCAGTTCAGCTTTTAAATTAATCTGATAATCATTTTGCGAACGTAAGCGGTCTTTTGCTTCCTGTCTGTTCTGGCTCATCATAATAATAGGTGCTTGAATCGCCGCAAGACACGAAAGGATTAAATTCAACAGAATAAATGGATAAGGATCAGCAGGTCGTGTCACCATCACCACAGTATTTATCATAATCCACAGACCCAAGAAAATTGCAAAACAAATCAAAAAGGTCCAGCTTCCACCAAAAGTTGCAATTTTATCAGCGAGCCTTTCTCCCAAAGCCCACTTTTGCTCTAAGGTTGTTTCCACATTTTTGGTAATCAGTTCATTCTGATGCATGCTATCAATCACTTCAAACTCAAGATCAGTCACTTCACCCTTTTCCGAACTTAATAATGAATGTACATACTGTATGCGGTACCGGGTTAAATCTGCCTGGCAAATATAATCTTGCGGTGTCCAGCCTGGAATATCCCTGGCAATCTCTTCGGTAATGACTTTTCTGACTGTTCCCATCGGAGTAAGATTTTTCAGAAGAAAGTGCTTGCCGCATACCAAGCATTTATGGCTTTCATGTTTTTCTTTCATGATGATTCTCTTTTTAAACCAGCTCACTCAGCTATTATTTTGTTCGATATATTTGATTTGCTTTAATCATTTTTACCATTCGTAAATCAATTATGTATCAAGTGCGTCTGATTTCTTGAACTTATGAATCTCACTTCGATTTTATCTTGGATTGATAAAAGGCTAAGCCAAGCGCACGATGATCAGATCATTCAAGATAATTTTCAGATCGATTCAATCCTACTATCTATACATGACTTAAATTTACTATAATCATGATGATAATAAAAAAGGGGCTTCATTGTGCGCCATTCATACCATCTTGAAAAACATTATATCGAACGCGCGGGCTGGCTTCGTGCAGCTGTACTGGGGGCAAATGACGGGATTATTTCGGTCACCAGTCTGGTGGTGGGTATCGCAGCCAGTGGAGCATCCACAGAAATTTTATTGGTGACCTGTGTTGCCGGATTAATTTCTGGCGCTGCCTCAATGGCGGCCGGTGAATATATTTCGGTTAAATCCCAGCAAGACATTGAAACCAATGATCTACTCATGGAAGAGCGCGAACTGCAACGCCATCCCACGCATGAGTTAAATGAGCTCAAAACGATTTATATACAACGAGGTTTGGAACCCGCTTTGGCACAACAGGTCGCTGAACAGCTCACCAACCATAATGCCTTGGATGCCCATGCCCGGGATGAAATTGGTATTTCAGCGCATACCTCTGCCCAACCCTTTCTCGCTGCATTTTCTTCCGCCATGGCATTTACGGTAGGCTCATTATTTCCTTTAATTTCAATCATGATTTTACCGGAACACTATCTGGATAAAGGCGTCATGCTGATTGGCGTTTTAAGTTTGGGGATGATGGGTGCACTGGCGAGCTATGCGGGTGGAGTAAGTGTCTGGAGAGGTGCAGTTCGGGTCATGCTCTGGGGAATTATCGCCATGTTATTCAGTGCGTGGATCGGATCATTATTTAATGTGTCTGTTGCCTAAATATTTATTTATTAGTTAGACACAGAATAGGATTGAGCCGTTCTTCTATTAACATCATTGAAAAATATTTTTTTCAAAGAATTAGCGGCTCTAACAAAACTTGAGTTTAATTAATATATGTTCGGTTTTAATTTAGATGTTTAAAACCTAAGATCTATGTCTGAGAGGTATTGTTATGGAAACTACGATCATTCTTGCCATCTTGGCGATCATTATCGTATTGCTGATCATTTTTTATAACAAGAAAAAGTGAAAGAGCGATGAGGCATTTTTACTGCTTTGAGGATTTTTATCGAACTTAAAATAAATTCCAGAGCCTTAAATCAATCAAACATTAATTGCCTGTTGGAAAACTATGAACCCCCCATTGGATGACATAAAGAATCTCAAGAATTAAAATCACCGAAACCAAGATTTCTAATATTTTCATTTTTAAAGGATTCCTAAACTCCGCCTGAGCCATCTTATCTGAATTTTTCTTTTCATCTAAAACAAAAAACTGAAGCATAAAAAAGCCTGATCTGGCTTGATCAGGCGGGTTAATTATTCTTATATTCTTACTGGATAAATTGTATTAGCAGAAAATTAGGTGATTCGATTTAAATCAGCTGTTCAACTGTTGGAAAGCTATGTGATCCGTGCTCGAACATTGCATCCTTCCAGATATCAAACATCGGCACTTTCACATCCAGAGCCAAAGGTAATTTTTTTTCATTAAACTGCATATGTTGAAAATCTGATCCCCAGGCAATCAGATCCACATCTAAGCTAATCTGATGCGATGGGCGTACTCGGCCTGATGCCTGTTCCAGTTGTTTGAGCAGCTCAATCAGCACATCACTGGACAGCGAACTTCGCAATAAACATGCTGCATTCCAGTAATCGGCGCCTATGCCATCGCGGCAAGGAATCCTATAAACAGGAGAAAACTGTACTTCTCCCCATTCGGAAATACGTTGCTGTGCAGCTTGAAAATGTTGCTGAGGATGACAATTACTCGCTAATGCTAGGGCGAAAATCGTTTCGGTGGCGTTCAAGACGTATCCCTACAGAATTGGCTTGCGCGATAATGGCAGGCTTACGGATCGTAATATTAATCGATTCAATTGCTGTAAAGGTAGTAAAAAGTGCATTCAACACCAACTTTGCTGCATGTTCAATCAATTCAGGCTTGGCCTCTTGAATGACTTTGCTGGAAATCTCACAAATTTCTGCATAATTCAGCGTATCTGCAAGTGCATCTGAATTTGATGCCTGTTCTAAATCGGTTTGAATGGTCAAATCCAGCATTAGAGGCTGAATAATTTGACGCTCCCAGTTAAAGCAGCCCACGACTGTCTCAACCTTTAAACCTTCAATAATAATGGCGTCCATTGGATTGCTCGAGAATTTAATACTGACCACATCCCTCTCAAGCTCCTCTTTAAAGGGAGGAGCTTTTAAAGTCCCCCTTTAAAAAAGGGGGATTTAGGGGGATTTTTCCAAGTCTAGATGGGTTTAAGATTAATGCTTTAACAGTAAATTCGGATCAATGTCCTGAATCATTTGCAAACGCTGATCGGCATAGATATCGGTATATGGTGCCAAAATTCGCATAAAACGGTCGAAATACAGCATTTGCTTAAACAGCAAAGCAAAGTCGCGCGGGAAGCGGATGCCGTGACGTTCACCCACAGCCACCATATCCATCATGATATCGTTCAGATCAGCCGGATTTGATGTTAACAGCTCCTGAGGGTCTGCCATCAATACGCCACTGAATAAACGCTCAAGATCCGCTGCCAGAACTTTGGTATCAATCTGCACAGCAGTCATACCCATTTTCAGCATGTTCTGTGCCATCAACTCATAATTGGTATGTTGCAATGAATCCATAAATGCCATACATGCCGTCCATACCTCAGGTTTGAGCTGGCCAACAATGCCAAAATCGATAAAACCGACACGGCCATCTTCGAGCAGCATCAGGTTGCCTGCATGCAGATCGGCATGGAAACTGTTACACATCATCAGGCTGCCAAACCAGGTGTTCATTGCGGTAATGAGTACTTGAGATGGATCTTTGGATACTTTTTTGACCACTTCAAAATCGGTCAATGGCACACCATACAAGCGTTGCATGGTCAGCACACGACGGGTCGAATACTGATGATAAACCTTAGGTGCAGTCGCTGCCTTATTATTGGTGATATTCAGATAATTGACAAAATCATCCAGATTCTGTGCTTCTTCGATAAAATCAACTTCACGTACCATCCGGGTTTTGATTTCATCAACAATATCGGCCAGCGAAGCGAATTTGACTTTGGGCACGGCTTTTTCCAGCACTTTGGTCGCCCAGTGCAGTACATTTAAATCGGTGTATAAAATGGTTTCCACACCCGGTTTTTGTACCTTAATCACGACATCTTCGCCAGACACCAGCTTGGCCGCATGCACCTGTGCAATAGACGCAGAGGCCAATGGCGTTTCATCAATCGAGGCAAAGATCTCATCCAGATTACGCCCTTCAAATTCAGAGGCCAACACTTGCTGGATATAACTGAACGGCAAGCGTGGAGTCTGATCCAGACAGCCCTGAAATTCTTCTACATATTCACGCGGAAATAGAGACGGCGTACTGGCAATAAACTGCCCCAGCTTGATATAAGTTGAACCCAGAGATTCAAAAGTCTCCCGCATGAGTTTGGCATTGCTTGGCTTTTCAGTAGCATATTTAAAGCCCGCCTTTGCCGCAACGACCGCTGTTTCTCCCATGCGGGCAACTGAACGTATTCCATCTAACCAGATATTGTTTTTCATAATGTCTTAGGAAAAATTAATTACATGCAGTGTAGCAAAAAAATATTAATTTGCAGGCTTATCTTGCCTGACAGATCGGACAATCTGTATCTTTTTCGAAAGCGAGAATCCGCTGCTTAAAACTCAATCCATCCCATAACAGCAGTTTTTGTCTGAGTGGCATCAATCCCAAACCCAGATATAACAAGGCATGATGGGCTTGCAAGCTGGCCATCACGTTAGGCGTGGTCGCCAGTACTCCGGAATCTGCACAGCGCAGACTTTCATCGGCCTGATTCTCGGGTGGGAACAGGCAGGCATAGCAGGCCGAATCCCCTTCGAGCATAAAAAGTTGCCCTTGCAGGCCAATCGCCGAGGCACTCAACAAAGGTACATTCAGTTCTACACAGCGCTGATTAACCAGATAACGTGTCGCAAACTGGTCGCAACCATCCAGCACCAAGTCCTGATGCCGAATCACACTGACTGCATTTTCAGCCGTTAAGGCCTGATTAATATATTCAACCTGTACGTTTGGATTAATTTGGCCCAGTCGTTTCGCCAGAATTTCTGCTTTGTAAAGTCCAAGATCCTGCGGTGTAAATGCAAGTTGTCGCTGTAAATTGCTCATCTCGATCGTATCTGGATCGATCAGGGTAATTTTTCCTACACCGGCACGTGCCAAAAGCTCTGCCAGTGCACAGCCAATTCCACCACAACCAACAATGCAGACATTAGAAAATTTTAACCGTTCTTGAGCATCAATATCCCAGCCATCCAGAAGAATCTGACGGCTATACAAATGTAATTCAGCATCGGTGAGTTCGAATTCTGGGGATATGGCATCCATATTAAATGTAGACAACGTCTTTCCTTGTTTCGAAAATTTTTAACAATGATCGCAAAAATTGGCTTTACTGATGTTTCTAAAGGCTAAAAATTTTTGGAAGATCAATCTCACAGTCAATTCACAGCACATCAATAAATGGTTTGGCCATCGCTGAGCCAAATAGCATATCAGCTAAACGCTCGGTATCAAGCTGCAGCCACTAGGGCTTGGCATGATTTTTTTGAATCACCTCAATTAAACAGTTCCGGCAAATGGCTCTCCAGTTTATAAAAGGCGTCAGACCTGCTGTTATTAAAATCTTTGCTATTAAATTACCCTGTACATTAAGTTGTCTTGTTTAGCGATTCTGTAGTCTCTGCCTGCATTTGCGTATAAAAATGTATGAGTTCAGTGAGACCTCAGGCATCTGTCTCTAAATATGATTAATCTGAAAATACCAAGCAATCTTTTCAAGTTTTCATAAAATCGTATGGAGAACATACATGACCGAGCATAACAATACTCAACATGATAATCGTGAAAAATTATGGGAATTGATCAAGGATGTCCGTTACACCATGATCAGCCATTTAACTGACACCCATGAAATCCATTCCCAGCCAATGACCATGCTGAACTCCGAACAGATGAATGAACGTCAAAATTTATATTTCATCCTGCGTAATACCAATGATCTGGTCAAAGCAGCAGAAACAGGCCGTGGTCAAATTGGATTGTCTTTTGCAAAACCATCAGATGGTATTTATGTGTCAATCAGTGCCCATGCCCAGATTAGTACCGATCGTATTCTGATTGAACAGTTGTGGAATCCATGGGCAGAAAACTGGTTTGATGGCAAGGATGATCCGACTGTACGGGTACTGATTGCTGAAGCGGTCAGCGCTGAATACTGGAATGTGACCGACAATAAAGTCACCCAGCTCTTTAAAGCTTTAAAAGGTGGCGTTACCGGTGAAGCGGGTGAGCCACATGCGGAACACCAAAAAGTAAATTTACAAACCAATATTTGGTAATGGATACATTTAGCCTCTTAAGACTAAGAGGCTAAATTTTTGATATATTTAATCTTAAACCTTGTCGTAATTTCAATGTAATTACATCAACAATGTATTTCGCTTAATTTAATTCGTACTTTTGAAAATAAAATCTTGTAAAAATCAGTCCTATCTCTAATTTAAAATTTAACTAGAAAATGCTGTATTTTGTCAAAAAACCACAGGCTGCCATGGCAGCCTTTTAGCACTCAATCAAAAAAACTAACTGACTCGCTTCATTTCTTGAAGTTTGGCAATTTCCTGCTGTTTGAGTAAATTTCGCTGAATTTTTCCACTCGATGTTTTAGGTAAACACTCGACAAATTCAATCTCTTTTGGGTAGGCATGCTTGGATAGGCGTGAACGCACATAGCTTTGCAGCTTCAGCATGAGTTCTTCAGTGGCTGGATAGGCTGGTTTAAGTACCACAAAGGCTTTTACAATTTCTGTTCGTTCTGGATCTGGTTTACCAACGACTGCAGATTCAAGCACTTCTTCACATTCCAGCAAGGTACTTTCTACATCAAAAGGCCCCACCCGATAGCCTGAGGTTGTAATGACATCGTCCGCACGCCCAATAAAATCAATACCGCCATATTCATTCAGTTTTACAGTGTCACCGGTTAAATAATACTGCCCGACAAAAGACTTTCGATTATGACCGGCATAGCCTTTAAACCACATCAGGGGTGAAGCCGAACAGTCAATTGCCAAGATTCCAATCCCGCCTTTTTCGACTTCCTGATGTTCTGCGTTCAATACCGCAAAGCGATGCCCCGGAATCGCAAATCCAGCTGAACCCACTTTTTTATGATGCTCCAAGCCATGATGATTGGCGATCACCATACCGAGTTCAGTCTGTCCATATTGATCATAAATATTCACATTTAAATCATGATTGAACCACTGGATCACTTCAGGCGTAAGCGGTTCACCTGCACTACTGACCACACGCAAATGCGAACTGATGCCTGCATCAAATTTTTCTTTAAAGCCAAAGAACATCCGGAATGCAGTTGGCGAGCCAGTCAGGTTACTGACTTTATATTTTTCAATGATATGTACAGCATTATCGACGCTAAATCCACGTTCATCCATAATGATGCTATGACCTAAACTGAGCGGGCCCGCAATGCCATAATATAGTCCATAGGCCCAACCTGGGTCGGCCAGATTCCAGAAGGAATCTTCTTCTCGCAGATCTACGGCGTGCAGCATATAGCCTTTAAAGGCCAACAACGCTTTTAAAGGTACAGGAACCGATTTTGCCAAGCCTGTGGTGCCTGAAGTAAACATCATCAGAAAAATATCATTAAATTGGCCACTCACTGGCTCAAACTCTTCTGACTGCTGCTTTAACTCGGTCCAAAAGTCAGCATCCGGATAATGATCTGCCACTGCCTGATGTACGGTCAGAATATTTGGAATATTCAGATCATGCAGTTTCAAGCGCTGCTCTTGATCGGTGACAATCAGTTGAGTAGCGGCTGTACTCATACGATGCTCAATTGCTTTACTTTCAAAGGCAGTGAACAAAGGCTGATAGATAGCACCGATCCGCCAGGTGGCCAAAATAGTAATTAAGAGTGCAGGTGTTCTTGGCAGTAGTCCAGCTATACAATCTCCTGCTTTTAAACCCAGAGAATGCATATAATTGGCCAGCTGTCCTGAAGCAGTTGCCAATTGTTCAAATGTCCACTGCTCTGTTTGACCATTTTTGCCTTCCCAGATCAGTGCGGTTCGGTTTTGGCCAAGGTAACGTCCACAACATTCAGTATAGGCATTGATGGACTCTGCATTTCCAGCCAGATGTTCCTGAACCATATTTTCAAAATTGAAATCAACATATGCTTGTTCTAGTGTCTTCATGACGACAACCTCTATCCTGTTGTATTTTTCAGGCGACCTTGCCTGAGTGTGTCCACTTATCGTTGTTGTTCCTGCTGATTCCATCAGCATAGTTTCTTCACATCTGATTCATGCCTGATGACTAAGACATGAATCATGCTGCTTTATTTATCTTCTGCGTACTGTCTGTCTTTAGCTAATCAGGGTTGCTTGATCCTGGCAATTTTCATATCCATCAACCGAAATGCCAGATTTGAACATCGACCAAAGTCTATTTTTAATCAAACTCAACATTGACAGACTTCACGCGCAATCACCAAACGTTGAATATCCGATGCACCTTCATAAATTTGGCTCACGCGCACATCACGGTAAATACGCTCTACTGGAAAATCAGAGACATAACCGTAGCCACCATGAATCTGAATCGCATCGGAACAAACCCGCTCTGCAATGGTTGATGCAAATAGTTTTGCCATTGAGGCTTCTTTTAAGCAGGCTAAACCAGCATCTTTTAAAGTTGCCGCATGCAAGGTCAGCTGACGTGCCGCTTCAATTTGTGTGGCCATATCTGCCAGTCTGAATGCCACTGCCTGATGCTGCACAATTTCTACACCAAAGGCTTTACGTTCATTGGCATATTCCACCGCTGCATCCAGCGCAGCCCGAGCCATCCCGACTGATTGCGCAGCAATCCCGATACGACCGGATTCAAGATTGGACAAGGCAATTTTGTAGCCTTCACCTTCCTGACCCAGCAGGTTTTCCGCCGGAATCCGGCAGTTATCCAGAACAATCGTCGCGGTATCGGAACAATGCTGACCCATTTTCTCCTCTAGGCGTGACACGATATAACCCGGTGCATCGGTCGGTACCAGAAAACATGAAATGCCTTTTTTCCCTGCCGATTTATCAGTCACAGCAAAGACTAATGCGATCTGTGCATGTTTGCCCGTGGTAATAAACTGCTTGGTGCCATTAAGCACCCATTCATCGCCATCACGTTCGGCCCTACATTCTAAAGAACTGGCATCTGAACCGGCCTGAGGTTCTGTCAAGCAGAAACAACCGAGCCATTCACCAGTGGCCAGTTTAGTTAAATACTGCTGTTTCTGTGCTTCGGTGCCATAACGCTGGGTAATCCCACAAGGCAAAGAGTTCTGCACACTGATAATGGTCGAAATTGCGCCATCTCCTGCGGCAATTTCCTCAAGTGCCAAAACCAGAGAAACATAATCCAGACCTGCACCGCCCCATTCTTCAGCAACGGTCATACCCAGTGCGCCAAGCTCACCCAGTTCTTTGAGTTCTTGTGCAGGAAATTGTGCTGTTTTATCGCGTAAGGCCGCTGTTGGTTTCAGTTTCTGCTGCGAATAATTGCGCATCATGTCCTGAATCATTTTTTGTTCATCATTTAAAATCATTGAACTTCCCTTTCTATATCTATTTTATTTGCTTCAAGCTTTTTACTATTGAGATCGTTGGAACGTCAGTTAAGGCGGCATGGATGTCGCCTGCGAAACTGAGATACAGGGATGTATCTTCAGTTTCGCAAAGGATTTTTGTTTCTTTTGATCCTTCAAAAGAAAATGCATGCTTAAACAAAGTCATTTAAATTCAATGAGAAACTGGCAGCTGTGCAAATCATCATGTCCTATATAAATCGAAGACTTATTTAGGCTGCATGCGAATCGCGCCATCCAGACGAATCACTTCACCATTTAAATAGCTATTTTCAAAAATATGCCCCACCAGCTGGGCAAATTCCTGAGGTTTAGCCAAACGTGATGGGAATGGCACCATTTGTCCCAAAGCATCCTGAACATTTTGCGGCATACCTTTTAGCATCGGGGTTTCCATAATGCCCGGGGCGATGGTCATCACTCGAATGGCTTCACGTGCCAGTTCACGAGCCAAAGGTAAAGTCATCGCCACCACTGCACCTTTGGAAGCAGCATAAGCGGTCTGGCCAATTTGACCATCATAAGCGGCGACCGAAGCGGTATTTACAATCACGCCACGCTCTTCTTCACCAGATTGCAGTTCATATTTTGCAATTAACGCCGCTGCATGACGTAGCATATTAAATGTGCCATTCACGTTAATATTCAGCACTTTTTGGAACATCGCCAATTCATGAATACCGTTACGCCCCAGCACTTTGGCAGAAGGTGCAATACCTGCGCAGTTGATCAAACCATTCAGTTGAGCATACGCATTTTCGACATGTGCAAAGAACGTTTCTACGGCCTGCTCATCGGTGACATCTAGCTGTACAAATTCAGCCTGCTCACCCAGTTGTTGCTGTAATGCCTCACCCTGCTCTTGATTCATATCGACCAGAATCACTTTGGCACCGTGTGCAACCAGATGCGTGGCTGTCGCTGCACCCAAACCCGATGCTCCCCCGGTAATCACAACGACTTTTCCCTGAATTTTCATATTTCTTCCCTGATAATTTTCTATTTGAGATACGACTTAATATGCAGAGTAAACAGAGTTTTTATTCTGTACAATTTCCAAATATTGCATCTTGCCTGAGGTATTTGGACAATAAAAATGAGGATGTCACACTGAACATGCATAAGCCTGCACTGGAATATAGCAAAGGGACTATTTCGATCGACTTGGTCAAGGAAGCCTTGCTCGATGCCAAACGATTAGAATTTGATATCTCTACTATTCTGAAAAAAGCCAATATTCCAGCCGAAGTACTCAATGCACCTCAAGCGCGCGTGTCGGTAAGCCAGTTTGCCCAATTATGGACAGTGCTTGCAGACAGCATGAATGACGAATTTTTTGGCATGGACAGTCATGCCATGCGCCGTGGCAGCTTTAAATTGCTTTCAAAAATGCTTATGCAGGCAGATACACTGGAAAAGGCGCTACAACACATTTTGCAATTTCTCAACTTGATTCTGGACGATCTGCAAAGCACGCTTCTCGTTGAGGAACACTATGCCTATATCGTGATTTATGATTTAAAATCTACAAAACGCATGTTTAGTTATGCGACCTATCTGATGCTGATTCATACCTTGATCTGCTGGTTAAGTGGACAACGGATTTTGCTGAATCAGATTCAATTAAAATGTCCTGCACCACTCGATGATTTTGATTATAAAGTCCGTTTTTGTGAACAGATTGAATATCAGGCCAATGAAAACTATGTGCAGTTTGATGCAAGCTATCTGCAACTGCCGATTAAGCAGGATGCTCAATCCTGGTATCAGTTTATTCAACAAACGCCTCACAATTTATTGGTGCGTTTTAAAAATCCTTATGCACTCAGCACCCAGATTCGCAGACAGCTTCTGCAAGTTTCACCGTCAGAATGGCTAGAACTGAATGATCTTGCCTCAAAAATGAATATGTCCGAGGCGACCATACAACGGCGTTTAAAAAGCGAAGGGGTCAGCTACCAGCAATTAAAAAATGAAATACGCCGGGATACCGCAATCGAATTATTGACGCGTACTGAGCAAAGCTTGCAAGACATCAGTGACCAGCTCAACTTCCAGGAATCCAGCGCCTTTCATCGTGCCTTTAAGAAATGGACTGGAGTCAGTCCGGGAGCTTATCGTCAAAATAATATTAGATAATTTATATAAATTGATACTTAAAAAATATTAATAAAATTTTATTGAAACTTAAGTTCATATTTTTACTGTGATTATAAATTTCAAGCCCTGCAGCATATATTAGCAGGACTACACAGTCATCCAGAAAGCTTTGCAATTCGCCTGAGAATAGATTATTTTTCACTCAATTTATAGCACTTTGCTATTGGCTGTACTCCCAAATTTTCTCCTAAGTTGAAGGTATTTTCATGTTAAAGATGACTGATGTTCTTGAACAGAATCTTGTTCAAAACTTCGCCAATGCTTTAGTTCATTCAGCTGATCAAATCTCTGAACAGCTTAATCAAGCTATTTTAAGTGCCTCTGACTCAGCGCTTAAAGATGTTGTGGTTCAGTTCTTTAACCGTGTTGATGCAACTGAAACTGCCGCAGCCTTAGAAATTCCGGCAGATCGCATTGTCGCCCTGCAACAAGGTATTGCGCTCAAAGATGAACAATACTTGGCAGATACTGTGAAAGTTGTAGCGCTTTGTCTGGCAATGGAAACCGGTGGCTTAGATCAAGTCGAAGTCTATGACTGCCTGCAAGACTATCCGATGTAATTCTTTTAAAGAATTTAACAAAAGTGATGCTCTGGCATCACTTTTTTCTTTATAGGATAGTAATAGAATGTCATTAAAAATACTGGATATTTCAGATGTTAATCTAAGAATTTAAAAAACCAAAAAAAAAGCGACCAGATCGGTCGCTCTTTTCATAAAGAAGGATTAAAATTAATGCGGCCACTGGCCCAAAGTCACCCGATCATTACCACCATAATCTTTTACGGTACGGACCTTTTTATAACCGGCCTGCTTAAATAGATGCTGCACGGCATCAGCCTGATCATAACCATGCTCAAGCACCACCCAGCCATTGACGGTTAAATGCTTTTTGGCCTGAATAATAATGTCTTCCAAATCAGCCAAGCCCTTTTTATCCGCAACCAGTGCACGTTGCGGCTCGGTCGCCAGATGCTGCATATGCGCATCATCCGGATCGATATACGGCGGATTTGAAGCAATCACATCAAAGAACTGACGGCCAAATGGTTTCAACCACGAACCCAGAACGAATTCTACATTCTCAATATCATGTTGTTCTGCATTATATTTGGCTACTTCAAGCGTAGGCGCATAAATATCTGATGCAACAATCACCCATTCAGGACGCTCCGATGCAAGCGATAAGGCAATTGCACCTGTGCCTGTACCCAAATCCACCACACGGGCATCTTCAGGCAAATCTAACTTTAACACGGTTTCAACCAGCACTTCAGTATCAGGACGCGGCACCAACGTATCTTTGCTGACTTTCAGATCCAAAGTCCAGAATGGTTGTGAACCGGTGACATAAGCCAAAGGTTCACCGGCAGCAATTCGTGCCAGACCATCCTTATAAGCTTGTTCCTGCTCAGGCGTCAATTCCTGATCTTTTTTCATCAACAGATCAAATGAATCAATCTTGGTGATGTGTTCCAGCAACCAGGCATTTTCCTGACGCTCATAACTTTCAGCTTCACCGCGTAAAGCCAGCGCTTGTAAAATATTCATTATCCACCATTCTGCTGTGCAAGCATGGCCAGCTGATCGGCCTGATATTCGCGATGCAGGCTGTCCAGCAATTCGGTCAAATCACCTTCCATGACCGCATCCAGCTTGTATAAAGTCAGGTTAATGCGGTGGTCAGTCATACGACCTTGAGGGTAATTATAGGTACGAATACGTTCTGAACGATCCCCTGAACCAACCAGATCACGACGCATTTCAGAGGTTGCAGCATCGGCAGCAGCCCGTTTGGCATTTTCTAAACGAGACACCAAAAGTGCCATCGCTTTGGCTTTGTTTTTGTGTTGCGAACGTTCATCCTGACACTCCACTACCGTGCCTGTCGGTAAATGGGTAATACGTACCGCAGAATCAGTTTTGTTAATATGCTGACCACCAGCACCTGAGGCACGGTAAGTATCAATCCGCAAATCCGAGGAATTGATTTCTACCGAAGTATCGACATCGACTTCCGGTAAGATCGCAACGGTACAAGCAGACGTATGTACACGACCTTGCGATTCGGTTGCTGGCACACGTTGTACACGATGCGCACCACTCTCAAACTTCAAGCGACCATATACACCGTCACCATTGATCAGGCAAATCACTTCTTTATAACCGCCGTGTTCACCTTCATTTTCTGACAGGATTTCAATACGCCAGCCTTGATTTTCTGCGTATTTACTATACATGCGATACAGATCACCCGAGAAAATCGCTGCTTCATCGCCGCCGGTTCCGGCACGAATTTCCAGATAAGCAGAGTTGGCATCATTTGGATCTTTTGGAATCATCAGAATATTCAGGTCTGATTCAAGCGCTTCAATCAAAGCTTTATTTTCTTTGATTTCCTCTTGTGCCATTTCCTTAAAGTCCGGGTCCGACAACATGGCCTGAGCTGTTTCAATATCTTCTTCAGCCTGTCTGTACTTGCTCCAAACGCTGGTGATTTCTGTCAGGTCATTATGCTCACGCGACAGCTGACGAAAACGTTTATTGTCTGAAATTACTTCTATATCAGCCAATAATGCTGTCAGCTCTTCGTGGCGGTCAGAGAGTTGGTCTAATCGTAAACGTAACGATTCTTTCATTTTTTAAAAAATCTCAAAACATAGGCTGCAACTAAAAACCGATTTAGCACAGCGAAATCAAAAAATTGCGCCTAGTTTAACGATTCTGGCTTCTAATGAACATCATTATTGAGTAAGTCCACGCCGCTATCATTCTCTCTCGGCAGCATTTGTTAACAAATAAGATTAAAAATAGTGGAATTGCCTTTTTTATAATCGATCTTATGCTTATTTCTTGCAGATTTTACAATTCATCAAATAAAGCAGTGAATTATGGAGAAACATCTTCATATTATTCTGGGCATGATTTGTTACATTTTCCACATCGAAATAAATACAGTCCTGTTAATGGACACGGAGTGATGACATGAAACTCAACGCACTTTTAATGAGTACAGTTTTAGCTGCTGGTTCAATGATGGCGGTAAATGCACATGCAGACAGTACAGCACGTGTTGCAGCAGCAAGTGCCTTAGGTAGTGTTGCAGGTACAGCCCTAGGTAAAAACATGGGCGGCAATACTGGCGCTACACTTGGCGCAGCCTTAGGTGGTGCAGGCGGCGCAGCAGTGGCAAGTAGCAAAAAGAACCGTACTGAATCTGCAATCGGTGGTGCTTTGGGTGGCGGTGCAGGTTATACCGTAGGTAAAAACATGGGCGGCAGCAATGGCGGTTATATCGGTTCAGCCTTGGGTGCTGCCGGTGGTGCTGCATTAGGTAACAAGATTTCCAAAGACAAAACTGCAGAAAAAGCCAAATCACGCCACTACAAGAAAAAACGTCATTACCGTTATAACTGATCAATGCGTTAGACCTCAGACATTCGTCATTAAGAGCACCTTCGGGTGCTTTTTTTATGCTTTTCAAACACAGTCAAATTCATGTAATACATAAAATTATTCACTCAAAATCATGAATAAATTAAGGAGATAAAAATCACAATTCGTCAACACGGCCTTCATGCTGTTTGACGCTTGCTAGATTAAATTGATCTTATCAACAAATACAGCTAGATATACGAAAAGGTGTACTCATGAACTATAAATCTCTAATGATCGCTGTTGTAGCAACCTCAGCCATGGGTATGACAGCAGCCAATGCAGGTAATACCACCAATACAGCTTTAGCTTCAGCACTTGGTGGTGTGGTTGGTGCAGCCGTGGGTAATAAAATGGGTGGTACAACCGGTGCAACCATCGGTTCTGCGATTGGTGGTGGTGCTGGTGCAGCTGTTGCGGCAAACAAACGTGACCGTAATGGTGCGATTATCGGTGGTGCCCTCGGTGGTGGTGCGGGTTATGCAGTCGGCCGAAACATGGCGGGTACCAATGGCGGTTATATCGGTGCAGCACTAGGTTCTGCGGGTGGTTCAGCACTGGGTAAAAAAGTCAGTGAGGATCGCCGTTATGATGACCGCTATGACCGTCGCTACAGTTCAAAAAACTACCGCACGAATGACTATCGTTACAACAACCGTCGTCGTTAAGGCTGCACTCTCTAAGCTTCCCTCCTTAAATAAGCATCTTCGGATGCTTATTTTTTTTGCCTGTTATTTTCGTTTACACTTATATCGATTTTTTTCGATATACAAATACAATGCAAAGTCGTATGCTTTTAGTTATGTCTATTTAAGAGTAATACGATGCGTACACTTAACGATACCCGGTTCTCTATCCTCGAACTGGTTCCTGTTCGTGACGATAAGACTATTCAATTCGCGCTGAACCACGCGCTGGAGCTTGCCCAGGCAGCAGAACAACTGGGTTATAGCCGAATGTGGCTGGCAGAACATCACAATATGGATGGCATTGCCAGTTCAGCCACAGCCGTTCTTTTAGGCTATTTACTGGCGAACACCAAAAGCTTAACTTTAGGCTCAGGCGGGATTATGCTCCCGAATCATGCGCCGCTGGTGGTGGCTGAGCAATTCGGAACTTTAGCGACCTTATATCCAGATCGTGTTGAACTCGGTCTGGGCCGTGCTCCTGGAACTGACCAGATGACCATGCGTGCCCTGCGCCGTGGCCGTCAGGAAACTGAAGATCAGTTCCCGCAAGATATTCTGGAAATTTTGCAATATTTTAAAGATCCAGAGCCGAATCAGCGTATTGTTGCGACTCCCGGTCAAAGCACGCATGTTCCGGTCTGGCTACTCGGATCGAGTTTGTTCAGTGCACAACTTGCAGCAAAACTTGGCCTGCCTTATTCTTTTGCTTCACATTTTGCCCCGCGTATGCTCGGTCAGGCGATTCAGCTGTATCGTGAAAACTTTGAGCCTTCCGAATACTTGGATCGACCTTATGTTTCAATGGGTGTACCGACCTGTGTGGCAGATAGCGATGAAGAAGCAGAATATCTGGCGACCAGTGCCTATCAGCGGGTTTTGTCATTGATTCGTGGTCAGACCTTAAAACTGAAAGCGCCGATAGATTCAATGGACGGTCTATGGTCACCTGCGGAAAAAATGTCAGTTGATAATTTCTTTGCCATGGCACAGGTCGGCTCCAAAGAAACTGTGAAAGCTGGGCTGGAATCGCTTTTGGCCAGATATGATGTCGATGAGTTTATCTTCACTTGTGACATCTATGACACTGACAAGCGTCTGCATAACTTTGAGCTGTTGATGCAGCTTAAAAACGGGCAATAAATAAAAGCAACATCTACCTATTCTCAACAATGGGTAGATGTTGTATAACTTTCAAATAAAATAGCAACAACCTGTTCAACGCCTTCATCCAAACTTTTCCCACTTAATTTCTTCTCTCTTACTTAACACCACCGCTTTTTAATCATATTTATCTCCCCTGACTTAGAAAAAAACAAGCCGCTGTATTTCTGTCAAATAGATGACTGTCTAAGTTAGATTTTCTCCTTTACCCTGCGCCGGGTTTTTGTTTATATCTAGGACAAAGAAAATCAATTATTAAATAAATTCAAGGAAGTCTAATGGCCACCAAGCAAGATCTACACGCTGGCATTTTTGAAAATCATCCCGAACATTTCCAGCTGTTTACCGGAATAAATATCGCTTCTTCCGAGCTTATGAAACTGGATTATTCAAACAAAGATATTGCAATTATTGGTACAGACCAGTTTACCGTTACCCAGCTGGATAAAATTAGTCAACATGCCGGTTCGGTGAAAGTTTTTCAGATTAATCCTGCTTTTGTGCTGCCAGGTTCAGACCGCATTCTGCAACGCATTATTAATCATCCTTTAATTGGTAAAAATCGTCGTCTATTTAACAACCGGATTAAGAGTCTGCTTTCCCTCAGATTTCTGGAAAATCAGGTACAAAACCTGTGGCTAAGACGCCAGTTAATGCCAAATCTTGCATCTTCTCCTAACACCTATCTCAAGTCAGATCATTATTATGCCGCGCTACAGCGGGAAAATTGTCAGCTGATTACCTGGCCAATCCTAAAAATTACTGAAAACAGTATTTGCTGTATCAATGGAGATCAGCATCAGGTCGATATTATTATTCATACTTATTTAGCAGAAGAATAAGCTACGTTGGCAACTCAACATGAAAAATTGATGAAATCTAGAACTCTACACCCAGGATTAATAGTGTACTTATTCAACAAATTGATTAAATAACGCTCTTTTGTATTTTTAATTATGATACTTGATATTTTTTAAATTTATAAAAATCATATATTATTTCTATAAATAAGCACTTATTGGTATTTTTTAGCTATAAAACAGAGCCAAATCAAAGTTTGGCTCTGTTTGGCTTTTTAGCCAATTCGACGTTTTAAACCCGTCATTTGCAAGACACGTGTCGAGATTTCTTCAATCGACATTTCAGAGACATTCAGGTACTTGATTCCTTCCGAAATGTAGATTCCTTCAATGGCACGCAGCTCCATCTGGCACTGGCTAAAGCTGGCATAACGACTATTGGCCTTACGTTCAGTGCGAATCGCGACGAGACGGTCTGCATCAATCATCAGACCAAACAGCTTGTTTTTATGCGGACGCAGTACCGCTGGCAAGCGATTATCGTCCAGATCTTCTTCTGTTAGTGGATAGTTGGCCACCCGAATACCAAATTGCAAAGACAAATAAATAGAGGTAGGTGTTTTACCCGAACGCGACACCCCAATCAGAATCAGATCGGCTTTATCATAATGACGCGTACGCGCGCCATCATCATTGTCCAAGGCAAAATGTACCGCATCGATACGGGCTTTATAGGAGGCAGTATCAGTCACCGCATGGGTTTGACCGACTAAAGTTGTAGGCAACACCTGCAACTCATCCGACAACTTACTGATAAGCCCTTCAAATACATCAAGATTTACGGCATTTGCGGTATTAATAATCTCCCGCACATAAGGGTCGACTAAAGTATCAAAAACCAGTGGTTTTTCACCGTCTTGCAGAGCACGCGCATTGATCTCTGCAACCACACTGGTTGCGGCTTCTTCAGAGCTAATATAAGGGATAATATGAATGTCAAACTTTACATTTGGAAACTGCGCTAATAGTGAGTGTCCAAGCGTTTCAGCGGTAATTGCCGTGCCATCCGAGATAAAGAAAACACTACGCTGAATTTGTTTACCTTCTGACATTAAAATTCTCCTCCACCATTTGTCTTAGTGCTATATAATCTTTATAGTAAACCGATCTTACATGACTGTCGCTTAGTAAAATCAAAAACCTAGATGATTTGCTATACTCTCATGCCAAGATAGTGATTAATACTGCAAAAGTGGAGTAACAACTTTGGAAGCGCGCGTAATTGGTCTGGAAAAATTAGGGAAGCACGACGTTGAACTCGTGGGTGGGAAAAACTCATCCTTGGGCGAAATGATCAGCCACTTATCCAATGCTGGTGTATCGGTGCCAGGTGGCTTTGCAACTACAGCTGAAGCATATCGTGAATTTCTCGAGCAAAGTGGCCTAAACGCTAAAATTAATGCAGAGCTTGCAGCACTAAATGTGGATGATGTGAATGCTCTTGCTGAAACCGGTGCAAAAATCCGCCAATGGATTGTGGATACTCCACTTACCTCTGAATTAGAACAAGAAGTTCGTACAGCATTTGCAGAACTTTCTAACGGCAACCCTGATATCGCGGTTGCCGTTCGTTCATCAGCGACAGCAGAAGATTTACCAGATGCTTCTTTTGCTGGACAGCAAGAAACTTTCTTGAATATTCGCGGTATTGATAACGTGCTTATCGCGATCAAAGAAGTTTTTGCATCTTTATATAATGACCGCGCAATTTCTTATCGTGTCCATCAAAACTTCGCGCATGACGTGGTTGCCCTTTCAGCAGGGATCCAACGTATGGTTCGCTCTGAAACGGGTGCTGCAGGTGTGATGTTTACCCTGGACACTGAATCAGGCTTCCGTGATGCAGTGTTTATTACCGCGTCTTATGGTTTGGGTGAAATGGTCGTTCAAGGTGCAGTCAACCCTGACGAATTCTATATTTCTAAACCGCTGTTAAATGCAGGCCGACACGCGATTTTACGCCGCAACTTGGGTTCTAAACACCAGAAGATGATTTATGGTGAAGAAGCTTCTGCAGGTAAATCAGTGGTTGTCGTAGATGTAGAAAAAGCTGAGCGTCAACAGTTCGCTCTAAACGACCAAGAACTCCAAGAACTTGCCAAACAAGCGCTGATCATTGAAAACCACTACGGTTCTCCAATGGACATCGAGTGGGCAAAAGATGGCGATGATGGAAAAATCTACATCGTTCAGGCACGCCCTGAAACAGTAAAAAGCCGTGAAAATGTCGGCACCATGGAGCGCTATCTCCTCAAACAACGTGGTACTGTGATCTGTGAAGGTCGCTCAATCGGTCAACGTATCGGTTCTGGTAAAGTCCGTATCGTGACTTCAATCAAAGAAATGGACAAAGTACAAGACGGTGACGTGCTGGTATCTGACATGACTGACCCGGATTGGGAACCAGTGATGAAACGTGCTGCTGCGATTATTACCAACCGTGGTGGTCGTACCTGTCATGCTGCAATCATTGCACGTGAACTTGGTGTTCCTGCGATTGTAGGCTGTGGTAATGCCACTGAAGTACTGGTTGACGGTCAGGAAGTGACTGTGTCTTGCGCTGAAGGTGATACGGGCTTCATCTATGAAGGTGCGCTGGATTTCGAAATCCAAACCAACTCGATCGAATCAATGCCTGCTCTTCCGTTCAAAGTCATGATGAACGTCGGTAACCCGGATCGTGCATTCGACTTCGCGCAAATTCCAAACGAAGGGATTGGTCTTGCACGTTTAGAATTCATCATCAACCGTATGATCGGTGTGCATCCTAAAGCATTGTTGAATATTGACAGCTTGCCACGTGAAACACGTGCTGCTGTGATGGCGCGTACTGCTGGTTATGCTTCTCCAATCGAGTTCTATGTAGAAAAACTGGTTGAAGGTATCTCTACTCTTGCTGCTGCATTTGCAGATAAACCAGTGATCGTGCGTATGTCTGACTTTAAGTCAAATGAATACGCAAACTTGATCGGCGGTAAGTTGTACGAGCCAGAAGAAGAGAACCCGATGCTGGGCTTCCGTGGTGCAAGCCGCTACGTGTCTGACAACTTCCGTGACTGCTTCGAGCTTGAATGCCGTGCATTGAAAAAAGTTCGTGATGAAATGGGCTTAACCAATGTACAGATCATGATTCCATTTGTGCGTACTGTGGCTGAAGCAAAACGTGTGATCGAGTTATTGGAATTGAACGGTCTTAAACGTGGTGAAAATGGTCTTAAAGTGATCATGATGTGTGAATTACCAACCAACGCATTGTTGGCCGATCAATTCCTTGAACACTTCGATGGTTTCTCTATCGGTTCAAACGACCTGACCCAGCTAACGCTTGGTCTAGACCGTGACTCTGGTATCGTATCGCACTTGTTCGACGAACGTGACCCTGCTGTAAAAGCGCTTCTTGCTCTTGCAATCCAGGCATGTCACCGTGCAGGCAAATACGTGGGTATTTGTGGTCAAGGTCCTTCAGACCATCCTGATCTTGCGAAATGGCTCATGGAACAAGGCATTGAGTCTGTATCTTTAAACCCGGATTCAGTCCTGGATACCTGGTTCTTCCTGGCTAAAGAAAAAGTGGCAACTGCATAATAGATTTTAAATAAAAAAAGACCCTTTCGCAGGGTCTTTTTTTTATGGGATGAATATTCTTTTATATTTCAAAACGCTCTTCTGAAAGTTTTAAAAATATAAGTTTTTGTATTTTGTTTCTCCACATTCAAATTGTAATGACAAACAAATGCCAACAGTAAAATCATTTTTAAAGGGCAATAATTAAAGCGAATCGGATATGTTGAATGATGCACTCAAACCACCCGATCCTTGTTACACTGTTTTTGATTTGAAGCATTTTCTTCATAAATAGGATTGAAAATACTCAATTTATCTATAATCTTAACGATAAGATGGTGTTTGTTTTCAAAATAGAATTCAATACAATCTTAATTCAACCTATTATCAGTTCAAATTTATATATTGAGATTCAGTCTATATGCAGATTTACTTGGCACGAAACAATCAACAAGCTGGTCCATATACGCTCGAGCAATTAAATCAAATGCTTGCCAATCAGCAAGTCATGCTAACTGATTTGGCATGGCATCAAGGCATGGCAGAGTGGAAAGCTTTAGGTGAGCTTACCCAGGGAAAATCGGTATATCAACCTGAGGGTTATGTCGCACCAACCGCAACACCTGACACGCCTTTCCAGAACAACCCGCCTATAACAGTGTCTGGTACGCAACCACGCACCCAAGCAACTACGCAAAAAAATACACTTGCCAGTATTCCCAGCCGTATTCTGGCCAAAATTGTAGACGTGTTACTCTGGTTACCAGCGACTTTTATTCTGACTGGATTCTTCACCCCTGAACAGGAAGTCCGCTTTGCAGAATTGAACCAAGAGTTCATGAATGTGATACTCAACAGTGATGCTGATCCTACCATGGCGCAGCAACTGCAAACCCAGATGTTTGAGATGTTTTCTCAACAAGCCTGGATTGCAACTGCGGTCTATTTACTGATCATGCTGGTGATTCAAGCCTACCTTATTGCCAAATCTGGGCAAAGTATTGGCAAAAAAATGACGAAAATCAAAATTGTAGATGCTGAATCTGGTGAGAAAGTTAGCTTATTACGTGCCTTCACCATTCGTAGCGTATTCTTTATATTTCTGAATATCATCTTCATGCCCTTGAGTTTAATGATTGACTGGGCCTTCGGATTGGGTAAAAAACGTCAGACCCTGCACGATAAACTGGCAAAAACTCAAGTGGTAAAACAATAATTTTGAATCACTTAAAATGGGATGATATTCATCCCATTCTTTCTTACATAACTTTGAAATTGAAATAAAATTCCTATAAATATTCCTAAATCCCGAGCAACAAAATCGGTTTTTATTACAGGCATTTAAAGCGGCTTTAGATATAGCTTAGTTCGTCAATCTCAGGCATAATGCCCTACAACGTAGCGGTGTATTATGATTAATAGGATGTTTTGTAAAAATCAGCCTTTTTCGTCATGTGCACTTTAATCGCTATCCCATATTAAATTAGGGAATGGGACTCTTCACCGAGGTTGTAAAATGAGACAAACGATTTTAGCTGTATTGTCTTTATCTGCGATGACTGCACTCTTGACCGGGTGTGGTGGTGATATGGTACTTCTGAACTCTAAAGGTCCAGTTGCAGCAGGTCAAAGTAACCTGATGATGACTGCGATTTACTTAATGCTGTTGGTGGTTATTCCATCAATCATCATGGCATTATGGTTCGGTTGGAAATATCGTGCATCGAATAAAGACGCAGACTATAAACCTACATGGACACACTCTACTGCGATTGAAATTGTGGTATGGGGTATTCCTGTCATTATTATTGGTATTTTAGCTTGGTTAACTTGGTGGGGTTCCCACAAGTATGACCCATACCGTCCAATTGAAGCAGATAAAGCACCATTAACTGTTCAAGTTATTGCTGAACAATTTAAATGGATCTTCATCTATCCTGAGCAAAACATTGCAACAATTAACGAATTGCGTTTCCCAGAGAAAACTCCGGTAAGCCTTCGTATCACGTCTAACTTCACGATGAACTCTTTCTTCATCCCGGCGTTAAGTGGTCAGATTTATGCAATGGCAGGCATGCAAACTCACCTTAACTTCTTAGCTGATGAAACGAGTCCAGCTGAAGGTTATCGTGGTTTCTCTTCAAACTATTCAGGCTATGGCTTCTCACAAATGCGCTTCCGTGCACATTCTGTGACTGATGCTCAATTCGCTGAATGGGTTGCTGCAGTTCAATCAGGTAATGGTACTTCAGTAAATCCTGTTGCAGTTCAAAAAACTGTTTTAGACCAAGCTGAATTTGCGACCTTACGTGACGGCAACCGTTCACAAAAACAAATTGATGCAATGGTTCGTAATGCAAGAACAGATTTAGAGAAACGACTTGCTGAAACTGCACAAGCAGAAGGCCCATATAAGACTCAGCCACATCCTGTGACTTATTATTCTTCTGTCGAGTCTGGTTTGTTTGAATCTGTGATTCACAACTATATGAGTAACTACCACGGTGCTGATCATACAGCTCCTGTAGAAGCTGCAGCGACTGATGCTGTTGCTCAGGAAGCATCTGCTTCTGAAGCTCATGTAGCAGGTGAACATGCGACTGCTTCTCAAGGAGAATAAGACATGAGCTTCTTAGGTAAGTTAGGTCCAGATGCAATTCCTTACGATCCAATCGTATTGGCAACTGTTGCAATGATGATCTTGGGTGCTATCGCAGTTGTTGCTGGTATTACCTACTTCAAAAAATGGGGCTACTTGTGGAACGAATGGTTCACATCTGTAGACCATAAAAAAATTGGTATCATGTATATCTTCGTATCTGTGATCATGCTGGTGCGTGGTTTCGCCGATGCGATCATGATGCGTCTTCAGCAGTTCCTTGCAAAAGGTGGCGGCGAAGGTTATTTACACCCTGAGCATTACGACCAGATCTTTACCGCGCATGGCGTGATCATGATCTTCTTCGTGGCAATGGGTCTTGTAGTTGGTTTAATGAACATCTCTGTACCGCTTCAAATCGGTGCACGTGACGTTGCATTCCCATTATTGAACTCACTCAGCTTCTGGTTATTTGCCGGCGCTGCGGGTCTGATGATGGTTTCACTTGCGTTAGGTGAATTCGCTGCAACAGGCTGGATGGCATACCCTCCACTGTCAGGTATCGAATATTCTCCAGGCGTAGGTATGGACTACTACATCTGGGCACTGCAAATTTCAGGTCTAGGTACGCTATTAACGGGTGTTAACTTCTTTGTTACCATCATCAAAATGCGTGCGCCTGGCATGAAACTCATGGAAATGCCAATCTTTACCTGGACATCTTTATGTACAGCAGTATTGATTATTGCGGCTTTCCCGGTGTTGACTGCAACAATTGCAATGCTAACGCTTGACCGTTACTTCGATTTCCACTTCTTTACAAATGACCTGGGTGGTAGCCCAATGTTGTATGTAAACCTGATTTGGACTTGGGGTCACCCAGAAGTGTATATCTTGGTATTACCAGCCTTTGGTATTTACTCAGAAGTTGTTGCGACTTACTCGCGCAAAGCATTGTTCGGTTACAAATCCATGGTGTATGCAACAGTAGCAATCACAGTATTGTCATTCGTTGTATGGGTTCACCACTTCTTTACTATGGGTGCAGGTGCCAACGTTAACGCGTTCTTCGGTATCATGACCATGATTATTGCGATTCCTACAGGTGTGAAGATCTTCTCTTGGTTGTTCACCATGTACAAGGGTCGTATTGTTTACACTACCCCAATGCTATGGACACTTGGCTTCCTTGTGACTTTCGGTATCGGTGGTTTAACAGGTGTATTGATGGCAGTTCCACCAGCGGACTTCCTGGTACACAACTCTTTATTCCTGATCGCTCACTTCCATAACGTAATTATTGGTGGTGTAGTATTTGCGATGTTCGCAGGTATCATCTTCTACTGGCCGAAAATGTTCGGTTGGAGACTGAATGAAACTTGGGGTAAAGCAGCATTCTGGTTCTGGTTCTTCGGTTTCTACTTTGCATTCATGCCACTTTATATCCTTGGTTTCATGGGTATGACTCGTCGTCTGAATACATTTGACAACCCAGATTGGGACCCATATGTAAATATCGCGATGTTCGGTTCAGTTCTTGTTGCACTTGGTATCGTATGTTTCGTTATGCAAATCGTGGTTGGTTTCCTACAACGTGACCAACGTCTAGATTTGACTGGCGACCCATGGGATGGCCGTACGCTTGAATGGTCGACATCTTCTCCTGCTCCGTTCTATAACTTTGCTCATCTTCCAAAGATCAATGGTATTGATACTTTCTGGGTTGAGAAAGAAAATGGTGTTGCATATGCAAAACCAACGAAGTATGAAGATATCCATATGCCAACGAATCGTGCTGCTGGTTTCGTTATCGCGATGTTCATCACTGTAATGGGCTTCGGTTTAATCTGGCACATCTGGTGGTTAGTAGTTGTTACGTTCATTGCTTCTATCATTAGCTTCATCGTGTCTTCTTTCACCAAGAAAGTGGATTACTATGTTCCTGCTGCTGAAGTTGAGCGTATTGAAAACGAACGCTATGCGATTCTTGAAAAACACTTGAAGAAGGACTAAGACAATGGCTGAAGTACTTCATCACGATAACCACGGACACGATGAGCATCATCACGATGATACTGACATCACCGTCTTTGGTTTCTGGACTTACTTGATGAGTGACCTTGTCCTGTTCGGTACACTCTTCATTGCGTTCGCTGTTTTAAGTAGCCACATTCCTGTGGGTACTCCAAGTGCGAGAGACCTGTTTGGCGACTCTTTAGGTTTCGTTCTGACTGAAACCTTCGCTCTCTTGATCTCTTCTGTAACCTTTGGTTTTGCAGTTCTTGCTGCATACAAAAAAGACGTTGCAAAAGTACTGACTTGGTTAGCGATTACTTGGGTATTCGGTGCTATCTTCATCGGCATGGAACTATATGAGTTCAATCACTTAGTTCATGCGGGTCACGGTCCAAGCACAAGTGCGTTCTTATCTGCGTTCTTTACCTTGGTAGGTACGCACGGTATTCACGTAACTTCTGGTCTGGTCTGGATGATCGTGTTAATGGTTCAAATCAAGAAATATGGTTTGACTCTTGCAAACACGCGTCGTCTAGCTTGCCTAAGCTTGTTCTGGCACTTCCTTGACATCGTTTGGATCTGTGTATTCAGCGTAGTTTACTTGATGGGAGTTCTGTAATGAGTCACGATCACAACTCAGCTGGTGCATCACACGGTAACGTTAAGCAATATACAATTGGCTTCGTACTTTCTGTCATCCTTACCGTAATTCCATTCGGTATGGTGATGGCAGGCGGTTTTGAACGCGGTATCTTGATTGCAGTAATTGCGATTACTGCGGTTGCTCAGATTCTTGTGCAGTTAATTTACTTCCTGCATATGAACTCTTCTTCAGAGCAACGCTGGAACGTGATTGCGTTCGTGTATACCATCTTAACCATCGCTATTCTTTTAGTAGGTTCTGTATGGATCATGAATTACCTACACTACAACATGATGATCTAAACTGGTCGTCATGTTGAAAAAGTATTTATTCCTGACTAAGCCAGGAATTCTCTTCGGTAACTTTGTTACCACTTTGGGTGGCTACTTCGTAGCCACTCAAGGTTCTGTAGATTTCCTTCTCCTGCTTATTACCCTTCTCGGTACTACGCTTGTCGTAGCATCAGGATGTGTGGTCAACAACGTGATTGACCAGGACATCGACCAAAAAATGCAGCGCACACAAAATCGTGCTCTGGTCATCAAAACTATCTCTGAACCTGTTGCCCTGGCTTTTGCTCTGGTCTTAGGCCTCATTGGTTTTAGCATTTTATGGTTCTGGGTAAATGCGTACGCTTTTCTTTTCGCGGTGATTGGTTTTGTTGTATATGTTGGTTTCTACAGCCTATGGACAAAACGAACCACAATTCATCAAACTGTAGTCGGCAGTATTTCTGGTGCAGCTCCGCCTGTCATTGGTTATACCGCTGTGGCCAATCAATTTGACCTGGGTGCATTACTGATCTTTTTAGGTTATGCGTTGTGGCAAATGCCTCACTCATGGGCAATTGCGGTTTACCGCTTTGATGATTACAAAAATGCAGGCATTCCCATTTTGCCTGTGGCGCGCTCGATTCATCGTACCAAGATCGAATCACTTTTGTATGTGGTGTTATTCACCCTGACTATGAATGCGTTATTTGTATATGGCTATGCCAATTGGTTGTATGCAGTCATTTTAAATCTATTGTGCATTTACTGGTTGTATATCGGTGTCATTGGATTTAAAGCTGAAAATGATCAGCTTTGGGCAAAGAAATATTTTCTGTTCTCTGTCATCCTGATTACCGTGATCAGTATTGTATTTAGCTTTACTTCAACTACGCCATCTACACAGATAGTATTTTTTTAAAAAGATAGAGAGTTCGTCTCTATCTTTTTTTATTTCAGAATCAACGTCTCATATGTTCATGCATCGGTTGCATCGCATGGCAGTCATAACACAAAGCACTCAAATTGATTAAACGGTTATCGGCTTTATTACCATTAATATGATGCGTATGTAAGTTTGCATGATCGTGAGTACAATCTTTTGTACATGCTTCACAGCGCCATTGTTTCGATTTTCTGTATTTATAGGAAATATACTTCCAGTCCATTTGATATTGATTAACTACAATATCATTTTGGTCTGTATATAACACTTGAATCATCGCCTGATAAAATTGTGGCTCAAACTTGAGATAAAAATCACTTAAGTCTAATTTTTTGGATATCTGGTTTTTTTCCATCGGTGTCATCGAAGTTTTATAGCCGTTTAACTTTAATTGACTTAGACAGTATTTACAGACATCCAAATCATACTCACCACTTTTAATTTGGTTTGTATAATTTGAAATAAAGCGAATTTTACGAATTTTATCTGTGCGTGCTGAACACACATAACGCTGTATACGCCCAGCAGCCTTCATTTCTTTGAGCTTATGACAATGACAAATGTGTAATTTAGGCAGACTCTCTTCTTGCTTATTTCCCTGAAAAGCATCCTGAATATTCAGAGAAACCATCACGCCTTTATAATAAAGCAAACCCGAAGGAGAGCTTGTAATATCACCAATATCAACCTCGACACCTTCATGCAAATCATATAAATCTGCGTAGGTAATACCATTGCGAAAGGGTAAATCAGTAATATCTAAAAGCTTTGCTTTCATTTGACTTCTTAATTCATTTAAGAAGTCACTAGTTAAAAAATCAACGAGCTGCATTTGAATCACCATAGGCAACAGCACGAATTCTATCTTCAGCGGTTGTCACCACTCTAAATTCTACACGTTGTGATGCACCGTAATGCTCTCTATTAGAGCCACTCGCAGGTTGCCCATTTTTACCTAAAGGTGCAGCCGAAGAAAATCCAATTGCTCTGAATTTACGTTTTAACCACGCTTTTTCTACCGTTGTTAATAATGAACTTTGTAGTAAATAAATTAAGGTATTTTGTGCACGTGTTTGAGAAAGCTGCATGTTACGAATATAAGCCTCTTCCTCACCAACACCTTTTGCCCAGAAACTTGACGTATGCCCTTCAATACGAATTTCTTTAATATTATCAACAAAACGATCTTGCATCACCGAACGAATATAAATAGGGAAATATTCATTCAGTGCCTGCTTAAATTCAGCACTTAAATCTGCTGAACCTGCCTTAAAAAGAATTTCCTCATTATTAAAGCGCACTGTTAAGTCAGGACTTAGAGTTGCACCCCACTTGGTCAATTTACTTTGTAGCTTTTGCTCTAATTGCGAATGTAATTGTTGTTCATCCGCCTTAAAAATTCGTGGGATATCGACTGATTCTTTAACACGTATCATGTAAATGACACTAATAAGCAAAAACACCATCATCAGTGCAGTCATAATATCGCTTAAACTAATCCATTGATCAGAATTCGTTGCACGCTGACGCATAAAGGGCAACATTAAGATCTCACTCCCTGATCAATCGAGTCGATAATATTTTTTAAATTTTCTGTAATTGGCTCATAATCTTGTGCAAACTTGGTTGAAAGTGCACCTAATTGCTGAGCGAGTGTGATCAATGACTGATTCAATGTCTGCTGCAATTGAGTTTCAATCGTGCTTAAACCATCGCTTAATTGCTGCTGCGTCTGTTCAAATGATTGCTTCATTTGCTTTTGCATTTGTTCAGCTTGCTGTGCAGACGTTGTTTGTATCTGTAGCGCACGCGCATGACTAGACTCCAAATAGTCATGAATTTCAGTAAAGATCGTTTCGGTCAGTTGATTTATTTTATCCATTTGCGATTCAGTCTTGTTAAAACTCTCTGCAAACAATTGACGCGTTTGATCAACCTCTACAAGTTTTGCATCCAAAGCGCCATAGAAATGCTCAATACGGTTGTTAAACTCATAGTTGGTATGATCAATGGATTGAATGGCTTGCTCTACTTGTAAAATAATTTGCTTAAAACCATCCACATTATGCAACACAGTTGAAAAATCATTTTTCACCTGTTCAATCTGAGACAACATTCCCTCATAATTTGTGGTCTGTTGTTCTACGTGAGATGCGTATTGCTCCTGCCAATCTACTAAACGGTTTACAGATTGATTAAGTTGCTTAAAGTTTTCACCCAAACTATCTGTTAAATTTTCATTGAAACGTTGAATTGCTTGTTCCAGGGCCTTAATGAAAATATCAGTGGTCTGTTCTGCTTGCTTTTGTGCAAACGAAACAAATTCGTTTCTTAATTCTGCGATTTCACCTGCAATATAACCTTGTGTACTGCGTTGAATTTGCTCAATACCACCTAAACTACTACTGATCGATTGAAGCATTTCTTGCATATTATTTTTATTATTTTTATCTAAATTTAGGCCAAAATTTTCAATGGCTTTTACTAAATTCTGATGATGATTTTGATTATCAGTATAAATTTTTTCTAAAAATTGGCTCTGCTTTGCTAAAATTTGATGCTCTTCATAAAACTGCTGCACCTGCTTATCTGCCTGTAAATCAGTATCATTTTCTTTAAACTTAATAAGTGCATGAAATTTAATTAAAATTGAAGCAAGAATACCTGCAAATGACCCCCAAAATGCAGTTTTAATACCATTTACTAGAGTCGATAGACTTCCCGTTGGATCCTCTGTGTCAAAGCCCGCAAGCCCCAAAGCAACACCAAAGAAGGTAAAGCCAATCCCTATTGTAATCAGTAAACTTGGGTAAGCAGGATTAGCCTTTTCATGCAAGCGATCTAAACGAATAAAATAAATAAAGAAAACAACAATAACTACAATTGCAAGGAAATGAAAAATTTTGGAAAAAACATCAAGAAAATCTAACATGACAGAGGGAAAGGAAATAAAATTATGTGAATAGTATCACTATAAATAATTGTTCCCACAAAAAAAATTCAATAAACACAAAAGAATAAATATAACTTAATATTTTAATTTAGCTATTTCAAAGCTATGACTTGTATTTTAAACCTAAACCCTCTAAAATTCTTGGCTCGCAAACACTGCGACACAACCTTGGTTGTGACTCCTTGCTTCAATTTACTTAAATTGGGGCTGTCCAAACCGTAAGGAGCTGACAATGCGTCATTACGAAATCGTACTTTTAGTACACCCTGATCAAAGCGATCAAGTCGTTGGTATGGTAGAACGCTACCTAACTCACATCAAAGAAGCTGAAGGTCAAATCCACCGTCTTGAAGACTGGGGCCGTCGTCAATTGGCTTACCCAATCAACAAGATCCACAAAGCTCACTACATTCTTATGAATGTTGAGTGTGGTCAGACTACTCTTGATGAGCTTGAAGAATTGTTCCGTTATAACGATGCAATCATTCGTAGCCTTATCATCCGTCGTGAAAACGCAATCACTGAAGAGTCACTATTGGCGAAAAGTGCTGAAGAAAAACGTGCGCGTAAAGCTCAACGTGAAGAAGCACAACACGCTCAAGACTCTGCTGAAGCTTAAGGAGAACATAACATGGCACGTTTTTACCGTCGTCGCAAGTTCTGCCGCTTTACAGCTGAGAACGTTACGTACATCGACTACAAAGATATCGACACTTTAAAACAGTACATCACTGAAAACGGCAAGATTGTTCCTAGCCGTATTACAGGTACTAAAGCTCGTTACCAACGTCAATTGGCGCTAGCTATTAAACAAGCTCGCTTCTTGTCTTTGATCCCTTACACTGACAATCATAAGTGAGGTTGAGCTGTGGATATTATCTTATTACAACGCATTAAAAACCTAGGTAAACTAGGCGATAAAGTATCAGTTAAAGCTGGTTATGGCCGTAACTTCCTTATCCCACAAGGTATGGCAGTTGCTGCAACAGAATCAAACACTGCTGCTTTTGAAGCTCGTCGTGCTGAACTTGAGAAAGCTGAAGCTGATGTTTTAGCTGCTGCTCAAGCACGTGCTGACCAATTGAACGAAGTAAATATCGTAATCACTGCGAAAGCTGGTGACGAAGGTAAACTATTCGGTTCTATCGGTACTCGTGACATCGCTGACGCGTTGACAAATGCTGGTCTAGAAGTAGACCGTGCAGAAGTACGTCTTCCAAATGGCGCACTTCGTCACACTGGCGAATTTAACATCGCAATCCAATTGCACCATGATGTTACTGCAGAAGTTCTGGTTACTATCGTAGCTGAGTAATTTCTCGCCTCAAAAAGAGCATGCGAAAGCATGCTCTTTTTTTATCTATAAAAAAATGACAGGTATCTCCTGCTTAAAAATTATTTTATTACCCATACAAATGAAAATTTACCCTTCGCATTTGATTTCAGAACGCGTATGATTTCATGTCGTAGTGAATAAAAGCTATTCATCTCCGATAATGTTTAACCATTGTATTTAAAATCAGGGATTTATATGTCACAGGCGAATGCCAGCAAAAAGCCGACCAGCGCTAATATCGAAATCAGTACTGAGAACAGCAATCTCAAGGAATTTCGTACTCCACCGCACAATTTAGCGATTGAACAAGCCGTACTTGCTGCATTAATGACCGTTGCCGAATCTTTTGAACAGGTCGGTGATGTGCTGACTGAAAATGATTTTTATGCGACCCGACATAAATATATTTTCCGCGCCATTGATCAACTCTCTAAAGAAAACTCACCTTATGATGCGGTACTGGTGCATGACTGGCTGATCAAGCAGAATTTACTGGATGCGATTGGCGGTGAAGAATATCTGATGCAGCTCATGGCAGACTCGCCATCGAGTTTCTACAACCTGGAAACCTATGCAGGCAAAATTAAAGAATTCTCCACCCTGCGCAGCATGATTAAAGTCAGCTCTGAAATTTTACAAAATGCCTATGACACCAAAGGCCGTACCGTCAGTGAAATTCTGGACTTGGCTGAAACCAATATTTTCTCGATTGCAGAACAACATAATAACAATGCCAAGGCGCAAGGGCCTAAACCGATTAACTCTGTCGTTGCCGATGTTTTTGATAAATTGAATGAATTATCACAAATGGAAGGTAGCATTACCGGTTTAACCACAGGTTTTGTGGAACTGGATAATAAAACCTCAGGCATGCAATCCGGCGACCTGATTATTGTCGCAGCGCGTCCGTCCATGGGTAAAACCACTTTTGCCATGAATCTGGTCGAAAGCGTTTTATTTAATAACAACCTGCCGGCGCTGGTCTATTCTATGGAGATGCCAGCGGATTCGATTGCCATGCGTTTGATTTCGTCATTTGGCCGTGTGCATCAGGGGCATTTGCGTTCAGGCAAAATGGACAGCGATGAGTGGTCAAAAGTGACCAGTACCATTGTGCATTTACAGGAAAAAAACCTGTATATCGATGATTCCTCTGCCCTGCCACCAACTGAATTACGTTCCCGTGCCCGTCGTATTGCCAAAATGCATGGTGGCAAACTCGGCTGTATCATGGTCGATTATCTTCAGTTGATGAAAGTACCCGGTATGGGCGACAACCGTGTCGGCGAGATCTCGGAAATTTCACGAAGTTTAAAAGCCTTAGCCAAAGAAATGCAGTGCCCTGTGATTGCACTTTCCCAGTTAAACCGCGCCCTGGAAAACCGCCCCAATAAACGCCCGGTGATGTCCGATTTACGTGAATCCGGTGCAATCGAGCAGGATGCCGATTTGATCATGTTCATTTACCGCGATGAGGTTTATAACAAGGAATCAAAGGAAGCCGGCACTGCTGAAATTATTATTGGTAAGCAGCGTAACGGCCCGATTGGTACGGTACGTCTGGCTTTCGAAGGTCAATATACCCGTTTTAGTAATCTCTCACCTGAGTTTTATGCTCAGTATGATGATGAAGAGTAAACAAGCTCAATCATCAGATTTCCATCGTCCCTCCAGGAGTAATTTAGGGTGCGCCAAGCTACCGTTTATATTGACAGTGCAGCACTGCAATATAATTTAAACCGTGTCAAACAACTTGCCCCAACCGCTAAAATCGTCAGTATGGTCAAAGCCAATGCTTACGGACATGGAGTTAAAGACTGCCTGGCAGCCTTAAGTGCAAGCGATGCTTTTGGTGTCGCATGCTTACAAGAAGCCCTGGAAATTCGTGAACTGGGTTATCAACAGCCGATCACGCTCATCGAAGGTGTTTTTGTTGCAGACGAAATGCCAATCGTGATTGATCAGAATATTGAAGTGATTGTGCATCAGCAGGCACAGGTCGATTGGCTCTTGGCACATAAAGATGCTTATATCGCCAAAGACCTGAAAGTCTGGGTCAAGCTGAATAGCGGGATGAACCGTCTTGGCTTTAAAATTGATGTAATTAAAGACGTGATCAATCAACTCAAAGCTGAAGGTTTTACTTGTGTTTTGGCGATGCATTTTGCCAATGCCGATGCTGATCACCCGCTGAATGATGAACAAATCCGTCAATTCTTAGAAATTAAAAATGACTGTGCACCATTGATGGGTTCATGCTGTAATTCAGCAGCCATTTATAAATATCCAGAATTGCATTTTGATTTTGTCCGTCCCGGGATCATGCTTTATGGCGCGACTCCATTTGCAGATCGTGATGTGCATGATCTGGATTTAAAACCAGTCATGACCTTTACTGCCGAAGTGATTGCACTTAACCATATCAAGGCAGGTGAGCATGTCGGTTATGGTTCAACATTTACAGCTGAGCAAGACATGACACTTGCGATTGTTTCAATTGGCTATGGTGATGGCTACCCTCGTGCTTTCCCGAAACAGAACTATGTGGCGATTAATGGCCAGCAAACGCGTGTCATTGGTCGTGTAGCAATGGACATGATCGCGATTGATGTAACTGCGATGCAGGTAAAACCTGGCACTCAAGTCGAACTTTGGGGGAATACCCGTTTGGTCGATGAGGTTGCTGAAGCCAATGGCACCATTGGTTATGAACTGTTATGCAGACTCAGTCATCGTCCGCTACGTAAAGTTATTTGAGTTGATCCTCAGAGCCAAAAAAGTCCAACAGAAGTTGGGCTTTTTATTTAAGCTGACTTTTGTTCTTCAGCCTGCTCTAAACTCAATTGCTCTAATAAAGCATCGACATGATGTTGCTGAAAGGCAAAAGGATTAAAGTCATTAAATCCCATGTCCTGACAGAATTGCTGGATTTGACTGCGTTTAGAAATATACTTCATCGACCAGTCGGGGAAACTCGGATATTCGATTTCCTTGGTCTCAAACAATTTAATATCATGATGGCGAGGATCTTTATTGAGTCTCTCGAGCAGCAGACTTTTTAAGGTTAAACACTCACCTTCCAGACATTGAAAAAAATAACCATCGGCAAAATACAGCACGCCTGTGACTTGATAGCGATGATTAAAATCACGTGCTTCTTTCAGGATATTGGTCAGATCTTCAAGCAAATCAACTTTAGAAGACGTACTTTTACTGGCGTAACAAAATTGGTACATGCGCTAACTTATCTATTTTTATTATGCTGGTGCACAGAAGTTAATACTGTACGCGAAAAAACTGAACCAGAATACCTTTTACAGAAAATATTCATTCGATGGAACAGGTAGCGCTGCCAGTCCTTTTTTCAAGGTGTCTGACCATTGCCGGCTGATCGACGTGAAATATTCATCATCTTCGGCAATACGTTTACCCCTCGGCATCATTAAACTGTCTTTTTTATACACCAGCACATCGAGTGGCATACCGACCGATACATTGGAACGTAAGGTCGATGCAAATGAAATGAGCGAACAACGCAGAGCTTCATCCAGCGGCATATCATAAGTCAAGGCGCGATCCAGGATCGGCTTGCCATATTTACTCTCGCCAATCTGGAAATACGGCGTATCCCGCGTGGCACAGATAAAATTTCCTTGCGGATACACATGATAGAGCTGCATTTCTTGATCTTTGAGCTGACCACCCACCAGTAAATTACAATAATAATTACTCTGTTCCAAAATGTCGCTGGTGACATTGGCGATGACTCTCTTAAGCGTGCTCCCGATCAGTTCAGCCACATCAAACATGGTATGCAGACTGAGTATATTGGGTTCCTGTTTCAATTCCAGCTGATTTTTGATACGCCCAATTACGGCTTGTGTTGTGGCCAGGTTTCCGGAGGCCTGTATGACGATCATACGCTCACCAGGAATACCAAAGGTATACAGTTTGCGAAAGACAGAAATATGATCTACTCCGGCATTGGTCCGTGTATCACTAATAAAAAGCATACCTTGCTCTAAACGTAGCGCACAACAATACGTCATTCTTTTGTCCTTATTAACATCCTAGTACCTGAACAATGGAATGCATGGATTCCACTCCGCCCTTCTCCCTCACACCGCGTACCGGTGCTACATCCCAATAATCCCGCCCAATGGCCACATAAATATGCGAGCTTGGACTAAACAGCAGATTACTCACATCAAAACAATACCATGTCTGCTCTACAAACACCTCTGCCCAGGCATGACTGGCCAGATGTGAAGCATTTTGTGCATATAAATAGCCAGAAACATAACGGGCAGCTAAGCCCAGATATTTACACATGGCAATGAAAATATGACTATGATCCTGACAGACCCCCTGACGTGCTTCAAAGGCATCTATGGCAGAGCCTTGCACTGAGGTGCTATTGGAAATATAAGGGACATGTTCCAGCAAGGCCTGTGCCAGTTCAATCAGACGTTGACGGCTTAATGCAGGGACATGAGCTTGTGCAAAATCTTTCATTGCTGCATTACATTGCGTTGATTCGGTTGGCTGTAAAAAAATATTGGGATTGATTGAATCATTCAGTCCAGTCTGATGCGCGGGATTCAGCTCGACAATCCCTTGCGCCATGATCGTTAAGGAATAATAAGGTTCACGCTGGTTACAGGTCATCCACAGATTATGAAAGGCATCTTTTCGGATTTCTTTATTCCCCGGTACACTAATATCCCAGGAATGCACCCGTTGATGCGCATTGCTCGAAGGCATCATTTTGATGTACTGAATACTGTTCCTCACCTCAGCTGTATACATATAATGCGTTTGGTGATTCACCATCAATTTCATACATCTGCCTCAAACAGTTGATGGATATGGTCGCTAAACTGATAGAACTGAATCCGGTTCGGTTCTGTACGCAACTGTTCCCAGTATTGCTCCAGGTCACCCCAGCCCATTTCCACTAGAATTCTGACTACATCATCGATCTTGCACAGTGTCGTACTGGTTTCTTCACCGAGTCGTAACTGATGATCGAGCTGTTCGACACATTGTCCCAAACTAAAGAACAGAAAAATATCGGCGGATTCAGCTTCCAGAATATCTTCACATTCAGTCACCACTTCACAAATATAACCAGCATTTTTATCTGCAGTTTTGATCAGTTTCATCAGCTCTGCATAGCCTGATGCAGACAATACTCCGCGTAGTTCCTGAATATTATCTTTAGCCACTTTAAACTGCTGGCTAAAAGATGCGGTCTGAGTTGAATCTAGTACCAATTCATTTAAGGAACTGGCATCAAAAGCGGGTAAACAAAAAGCATGTGCATAGGCCACAGCTGCTTCGTCTTCTAAAAATGGAAAGCGCGCACATAAAAAATGAGTGCGAGATAAATAACGCCCTAACCAAAAAATATGTTGTGCATTGCTATTCAGCAAAACCATGACATTTTCCTTCTTTGGAATATTATGAATGTAAATTGTCGACTACCCAGGTATCTTTAATACCGCCACCCTGTGATGAATTCACCACCAGTGAACCGGGCTGCATCGCTACACGTGTCAAGCCACCCTGCACAATTTCAGTACGGTAAGGCGAGCTTAAGACAAATGGGCGCAAGTCAATATGACGTTCAGCAATACCAAAATTGGTCAAAGTCGGACTAACCGATAAGTCCAAAGTTGGCTGCGCAATATACAAATGCGGCGCAGCTAAAATTTTCTCCCTGAAAAATTCAATTTGCTGTTTCGAAGCCTGTGGCCCAATCAGCATGCCATAACCACCCGAACCCTGAGCTTCTTTTACCACCAGCTGGTCCAGATGGGCCAAAACATAGCTTAAATCTTGCTGATTACGACATTGATACGTCGGAACATTTTTTAGTATTGGCTGTTCACCCAAATAAAAATGAATCATTTTATCGACATATGGATAAATCGATTTGTCATCTGCGACACCTGTACCCGGTGCGTTGGCAATCAGGACATTATTTTGTAAATAAGCTGACATTAAGCCAGGTACACCCAGGGTACTCTCCGGTTTAAAGCATAATGGATCGAGATAAGCATCATCGACCCGTCTATAAATAACATCGACTCTTTGGCGACCACGTATAGTTTTTACATAAACCTTCGAGTCATCAACAAAAAGATCACGTGATGTTACCAACGGTACATTCATTTCTCTTGCGAGAAAGGCGTGCTCATAGTAAGCACTATTAAAACGCCCTGGCGTCAGCACTACGACAAAGGGTTTGTCGACATGGGCATTTTCGATCAGGATTTCTTTTAAAAGCTGCGGGTATTGCTCAATTCCAGCAATCTTGGACTGTTCAAATATTTTCGGCATCAGCTTTTGGCTAATCTTACGGCATTCCAGCATATAAGAGACACCTGATGGCGTTCTAAGATTGTCCTCCAAGACATAAAATTCGCCCTTGGAATCACGTATTACATCAATGCCACTAATCTGGCTATAAATCCTGCCTTTCAGGCTATGTTGATACATATGCGGCTGATAAGCCTCATGCGTCAAAATCTGGAGTTCAGGAATGATATTGGCTTTTAAAATATCCTGTTGATGATAAATGTCATGTAAAAACAGATTCAGTGCGCGCACGCGTTGTGCCGACCCCAGAGCCACCATATTCCACTGTTTGCGGTCAATCACTCGTGGAATGATATCGAAAGGAATGCTTCGCTCTACCCCCTCTTTATCTTCGTAAACCGTAAAGCTAATGCCATGATGTAAAAAATGTTCTTTTGCCACCTGATTCAGAGCATTCAATTCATCCAGCGTGTGTTGGGATAACCATTCTTCCAGTCTTTGACTTGCCTGACTGGACATGACTTGCTCATCCTGCATTTCATTAAAGAATTTTGAAGACAACTGTTGAAATAAAAGTTGTGGATTTGCTGTAGTCGATACCGTTGCTGTTTTAGCCTCTATAAAATTTTTCCCAAGATTTTGGGAACTAAAATTATCAATTTTTTCAATTACATTTGTATCCCGATTTCCTTTAAGCATACAAACCTCGTCTTATCATCTATTATAATTAAATCAAAGCAATATCCATGCCATTGAACCTATATTGCGACTACCATTAATCTAATAAATGCGCCCTGAACTCAATGCCATTTCTTACCAAGTTGTTTTTAGTTTGTAGGACAATTGTTGCGCAGAAAGACTTGCGAAAAAATGAGAGTTTTTTTATTGTGTTAGTCTAAGCCTAAATCCCATCCTCTTTATCGCCAGCAAAATAAATTATGTCAGCACAAGAAAAAGAAACCTCGAATAGCCTGTATCGCCAATGGCAAATCTTGTCGCGTCTTTCTACCGGCAAATGGATGGGAACACGTGAATTACAGGAAATCTTGAATCGCGAAGGAATTGATATCAGCCTGCGTACCATTCAGCGTGACCTGAACCAGATTGCGCAGCGCTTTCCAATCGAAAGCAGCAAGACCACACCACAAGGCTGGCGTTGGCGCTCAGATGCACCGCTGCAAAGCTTGCCGCATATGACCAGCTCACAGGCGGTCACCTTTATGATGGTCGAAGAACATTTAAAACATTTGCTGCCACCGAGCCTGATCGAAGAAATGAATCCCTGGTTTGATCTGGCACGCCGCAGTCTGTCCTCGCAAAACAATGTCCGCCAATGGATTAATCGGGTACGGATTGTGCCTGCCACCCAACCGCTCATTCCACCGTTCGTGGATAAGACTGCACAGCAGGCGGTATATGAAGGCTTGTTGCAGGACAAACAGCTGGAATGTGTCTATCAGGGCCGCGGTCACAACAGCGAAGAAAAGACTTATATCCTCAATCCACTGGCTTTGGTGCAAAAAGGCTCCATCATTTATCTGGTCTGTACCCGTCATGACAAATCTGATATTCAGACCTTTGCCCTGCACCGTTTTAAATCGGCAGTAGTTCTCAATTCACGTGCCCTGCATCCGGTGAATTTTGATATTGATGACTATATCGATTCTGGTGCATTGGGCTTCCGGGTGGATTTCAATCACCCTACTGAAAATGTCATGCTAAAACTGAGCATGTCGGAATCGGATGCACATTATTTTGAGGAAAGTCAGCTCAGTAAAGATCAGAAGATTGAAAAACTGGACAATGGTATGTCGCTGATTAGTGCAACGGTTCCTTTTACTTCACAACTGGTGTGGTGGCTGCGCAGCTTTGGTAAAAAGATTAAACATATTGAACCCAGTATGGTGTCCAATGCAGTTAGCCAGATGGATGAGGAAAACCCTTAACCAAATGGATTTCATTCAGCTTTAATAATTCCAGAATAAAAAAATCCCCAGATTGGGGATTGGAGAATTATGCTTGTATTTTTATGATTGTTCTGGTGGTCTACCGCTGTACCAACCTGCTTTTCTCTAATACCCCGAAATGCAGATTGGATGAAACCTCAATATTTAAACAGAACTGAGACATGAGCAAGCCAGTTCGGCATTATTAAAGCGAATGGATTTTTTTGTCATGGTTTATAACTCCTGTATGGGTGATAAATCGACTATAAAAGCATTCACTCTGCCTGTGAAATAAATAGAATATATGTGCTTTGCATATTTTTTCTATAGGAATTTTTCCGCAAAATTTATCTGCAATTGCTACTGATTGATTGCCTGTCTGGGTATGATTTTTGGCAAGTTTATAAAATTGAATAACAATTCTATGCTTGCATAAGATACCTGGCTCTGCACATCATAAAGCCCTATAGAAGTAGAAATAGGGACTTAATTTTACAATGGCTAACCCTGCTCAATTAGTACGGCACAAGCTGCTCAATACTTTCTTTTCTCGCCATTCAGTCTGGTTTGCCTGCATTCTGATTGCAGTGATTTTTACCACATTCCATATCGGTTATTCGCCGCGTTATATCTATTATTTTATGCCGCAAACTTTGGTGAATACCCTGTGGATTCTGAGTATACTCCTGAGCCTGTTGGGTTTGTATGATGTACTGCAAAACAAGCATTCTATTCTGAAAAACTACCCCATCATGGGACATTTCCGCTTTATCTTCGAAGAATTTCGTCCGGAGATTCGTCAATATTTTATTGAAGCCGACCGCGATGCACTGCCCTTTTCCCGTATGCAACGTAGTCTGGTGTACCAGCGGGCGAAAAATGAAAATTCAGATAAACCTTTCGGTTCAATTCTCAATGTCTATGAAGACAATTATAGATTTATCAGTCACTCTTTGACGCCATGTAAGGTGGCCGATCCACAAACTTTCCGTATCCTGATCGGCAATGAGCAATGTACACAGCCCTTCTCTGCTTCCATTTTAAATATTTCAGCCATGAGCTTTGGCAGTATGAGTGCCAATGCAATCCGTGCGCTGAATCTCGGCGCTCAAAAAGGTGATTTTTTCCATGATACCGGTGAAGGCAGTATCAGCCCCTATCATCTTGAATATGGGGGCGATCTGGTCTGGGAAATTGGCAGTGGTTATTTTGGCTGCCGTACCTTAGATGGACAGTTTGATCCGGAACGCTTTGCGGCACAAGCCAAATTACCGCAAGTAAAAATGATTGAAATCAAGTTATCACAAGGGGCTAAACCCGGACATGGCGGTATTTTACCTAAAAGCAAGATCTCGGAAGAAATTGCCCAAATCCGGGGCATCAGCCGTGAACATGATTGCGTATCACCCTCTAGTCATCCCGCCTTTAGCACCCCGATTGAAATGATGAATTTCATCCAACGATTACGTGAACTTTCCAACGGAAAACCGGTCGGATTCAAGCTATGTCTGGGGCAGCCCTGGCAGTTTATGAGTATGGTCAAAGCCATGCTGCACACCCAGATTTATCCCGATTTCATCGTCGTCGATGGCTCTGAAGGTGGAACGGGCGCTGCACCCATTGAGTTAATCGACTTTGTCGGTGCACCCCTAAGAGAAGGTTTACTATTTGTGCATAATACCCTTGTTGGTGCAGGTTTAAGAGATAAAATCAAAATTGGTGCAAGTGGTAAAATTATTAGTGCATTTGATATTGCCAGCACGCTCGCGATTGGGGCAGATTGGGTGAATTCGGCACGTGGTTTTATGTTTGCCGTCGGCTGTATTCAGGCTCAAAGCTGTCATACCAACCAGTGTCCTGTCGGTGTCACCACACAGGATAAAGATCGTCAAAAGGCCTTACATGTGCCCACCAAAGCAGAACGCGTGTTTCATTATCATAAAAACACCTTACACGCCTTGTCTGAACTGATTGCTTCAGCAGGCCTGAAACACCCTTCGGCGATTAAGGCACATCATCTGGCGCAACGTGTGAATAATCACGAAATAAAGAACTTTGCGCAGATTCATTTTTGGTTGAAAGAGGGAGAATTATTATCCTGTGAAAATAAGGATGAGGAGAACTTCTACTTCCGGATGTGGAACCTGGCTAAACTGGATAAATTTTAACTCAATACAGTTAAATTAGAAAAGGCGTTTAATCAAACGCCTTTTTTCACATTGAATTGTAGATCAATAATAGGTTTTACTGCCCTGTGCATGTAGAAAGGCAGGAATCAAGCCGGTCAATGCAGCACGAATATCCGCGCGTTCATTGATCAGTTGATGCGAACCTTCTTCCAGCATCAGTAAGGTCTGGAGACGGAATTTACGTCGGATAAATTCGATATTATAGCGCCAGTCTACGGTCTGATCCTGTGCACCCTGTGCCAGCCAGACCGGAATACGACAGGCCGGACGCGCTTCCATTTCCAGCATCCAGCGCGACATCGCCAGAATCCAGTCCATACCCATCATCCGCGGCTGTAACGGATCTTTAAGCCGGATAAAACGCAGAAACTCCGGATTATGGTTATTGCGTCTGAAATGCCGGGGAACTTCACGCTTGATCCGGCTAATAATGCCAAGCCCGACCGAGTTATGCCACCAGGCTGTTTTCGCAGGACGAATCAATGGTGATAACAGCAAAACCCGTTCTACAAAAGGATTTTCGCGGCGCTGTGCAAATTCGAGTAAGTGATGCATCCAGATTGCACCACCGGTACTTTGTCCAATGCCGACCCAAGGTTTGGGCAATTGCGCGGCATGTTGTACATAGCGATGTACGGCATGCAAAACCTGCTGATAATGATCAAAATTCTGAATGCTGGCAGGTGAACCATCACTCAGACCATGTCCGGGCAGATCATAGGTCAATACACTAAAACCTTGCTCCAGCAGCTCTTTGACAATCGGCTGATAAATCCCGCTATGTTCCAGATAACCATGCAGCAAGAAAGCAGTGCCCTGAATCTTGTCAAAGCGGGTATTTTCCAGGTTTGGTTCAAATACCTGTACATGTAATTTAAACAATGGCATCTGTACATAGCCTTGCCAGTGTTTGCAGTCCAATAAATCAAAGCCATACAGCTTGCGATAGGATTGCAGATCAATTGGCGGCTCATCACTACGATTCAGGTTTAACGGCGGCAAGAGTTGTGGCGTTATATCCCGGCTTGGGATGGGTAAATCAAGTTGCTTCAGGATCGTGGGATTTAAAAATGGGATATCAGACATTATGGCACCTCCCGACAGTCACTAGATCCAAACCACATATCGCGCATGGTCGCCAACATTTCATAATTGGCACGACGACTATGATCATAATTTTGCGCACTTGGACGCCATCGTGTCAAAGGCTTCGGCATCGGTGCCTCTACCGGAATGGTTTGTATGCCATTTAAAGCAAATAAACGGCGGGTCCGTGGCATATGATAACGATCCGTAATCAGAATCACAGTCGGTGCTCCACCTTTCTTTTGTAATAATAATGAACTGAAACGGGTATTTTCACAGGTATTCATGCTGCGATCTTCCAGCAATTTGGCATCAACATCGTGGTTTTTCAACCAGCGCTGCATATACGGCGCTTCTACACCACTCAGCACAATCGGTAACTGATAATGTTTTTCTACCGCCAGCGTGGTTTCCAGACGTAAACGCGTATAGTGATTGACCACAATCTCTTCACCTTTCTCATCTAGCGTTAAACCGCCACCCAACACCACAATGGCATAAGGCTGGGAGCTATTCGCCGGTTTCACTTGTTGCTGATCTTGTAGTAAAGCCAGGTCCTGCTGAATTTCCTCTTCGGCGGTTTCTTGTACCGAGCTGGCCTCTTCTTGTTCTATAGGATGCGTACTCAGGAACTCAATATATTGTTCAATACGTTCTTTGTTTTCATTGCTGTCCCATTCCAGCAACTTCCGAACATTTGCAGTCGGATCAACCGGCTCTGTCGGTACTTGTGAATATAATAATGGGACTTGAGCCGGCGGACTTTGCTGCTCACGCTGATGTTCTTCAATGACCTGTTGCAGCGCTTTATAACGTGCCTGAATCAGAATCAGGTTGGCAGAATTGTTTTGTTGGATATCCTTTTCCATGACCTTTAAATATGCCTGACGGGCAATCCATAAATCGGAGCCAGGTTCCAGATTTTCATGCTCGCTCAATGCTGCCATTTTCTGGCTTTGCGCTGCTACTTCATTAAGTTCTAAAGATACAAACTGGTTTAAGCCCTTGACGATCATTTGCGAGTAAAAAGGGGTATAAACCAACACCAGTAGACAGCCGAATAGTACAAACAGTCCAGTGACCACTTGTAGCAAACGTACCATCCAATGGGTTTTATTCATATCATTTTTCATCCTGATGAGAACGGATCAATCCATTTTGGTCAAACAATACAGGTTCTGGTTCCAGCAGCAGCTTGAATTTTTCCCAGACCGACTGCTGTACTGCACGATAAGTTTTACGCACATCGGTAAGAGAGGCCTGACCATAATTCACCAAGACCAGCGCCTGTTTATGAAACATGCCGACAGACCCCAACTGTTTGCCCTTCCAGCCAGCCTGATCAATCAGCCAGCCCGCTGCCAGTTTAACTTGAGTATTGGCTTGCTGGTAATGGGGTAAATTCGGGAAAGATGCCGCAATCTGGTCAAAGACCGGCTGATCTACCAGCGGGTTTTTAAAAAAACTCCCCACATTGGGAAATTCTTGCGGATCAGGTAATTTGCTTTGACGGATCTGAATCACTTGCTGTTGCAGGTTTTCTGCTGTAAGCGTATCACCGACGGCTGTCTTTAAGTCACCGTAATTCAGTTTCAAATCTGGCTGTTTCAGTAATTTAAAAGTCACATGGGTAATCACATAACGGTTTGGATCATCTTTAAAAATACTATGTCGATAGGCAAACTGGCAATCTGCTGCGCTAATCGAGCCAAACTGTTTGAGCTGCCGGTCATAGACTGCAACCGAATCGATAAACTCGCCAACTTCGACGCCATAGGCGCCAATATTCTGTACCGGTGATGCACCAACACGCCCAGGAATCAGGGCCAGATTTTGTAAACCATACAGACCTTGTGCTGTAGTCCAGAGCACGAAGTCATGCCAGCCCTGCCCGCCGCCCACGCGTAAACGTTGCGACTGATCATCGCCATCCAGCATCTCAATGCCCTGAATATCGATATGCAAAACCAGTGCGTGAATCTGTTCAGGCAACAACATATTGCTGCCACCTGACAGAATCAGCACATTTAACTGTTGCTGTTCAGCAAAATCCAGTGCCGCCAGCAGATCATCGGTCGATTGAATATGGGCATAGTGTGAAGCAACGGCTTCTAAATTTAGGGTATTAAAGGGTTTAAGTTGAACCTGAGTTTGAATCTGCATTGCTTAAACCTTGTGTACATTCTGTTTGAAAATTTCAACCCATGCCTGACTGCTGGACTCACACTGATCGAGCACCCGTTCAAAACCATCCGCTTCGCCATAATAAGGATCGGGCAAGGCCTGTTGTGGATAATCCTGATCATGCTCACTCATCAATGCAACGCGTGCACGTAAATGACCGAACTCAGTTTCGGCCAGACGCTGTATATTCTGGATATTAGATAGGTTTTCCAGATCCATTGCCAGAATCAGATCATAATCAATAAAATCATGCGTGGTCAGCTGACGTGCGCGAAGCGTTGACAGATCATAGCCACGTTTCAGTGCATGCTGCTGGCTACGCAGGTCTGGGGCCTTGCCCGGATGATAATTACTGGTTCCAGCAGAATCGACCACAATATTCAGTTGCTGTTCATCACAATAATGTCTGAGTACCACCTCTGCCGTGGGAGAGCGGCAAATATTTCCCAAACAAACACATAACACCTTGTATGGCGTTCTGGATGACATAAACAACCTCAGAGCTACTTTATTTTAAGGATTCTTATGTTAAGTTATTTATATACTGATTCCTATCTCACAACCATAGAATAATCTCGTATTTGCAATAAAAAAATCAAGGATATCGCCATGAATCGTTTTCAGTTTCAAACCGTCCCCAATATCATTGCCGGACTAGGCACGATTCAGGAATTATTTAAAATTCTAAAAAATGGCCGTTATCAACGTCTTCTACTGGTGACTGACCCGGGTATGCTGAAGCAGCAATTACATCTGCCGATTCTGGATATTATTGAATCTGCCGGTCTGGATTATGTGATTTACTCAGATGTTCAGGCTGACCCGCCCGATAACGTAGTGCTTGAAGCAGCAGCTTTTGCAAAGCAGGAAAAGATTGATGTGGTGCTAGGCTTTGGTGGTGGCAGCTCGATGGATGTGGCCAAGCTGATTGCGATTTTGGCGCATCCTGAGCAGCATCAGACGCTTTCCGATCTGTATGGCGTCGATAATGCCACCGGGCCACGTTTAGCTCTAATTCTGGTTCCCACCACAGCCGGAACGGGCTCCGAAGTCACACCAATTTCGATTGTTACTACAGGTGAAACCACCAAAAGCGGCATTGTCGCGCCTATTCTCTATGCCGATATTGCTATTCTGGATGCGACTTTCACTCGGAATTTGCCGGCACAGATTACCGCTGCCACCGGAATCGATGCCATGGTACATGCCATTGAAGCCTATACCTCAAAACACAAGAAAAATCCTTATTCGGATATGCTGGCCAAACAGGCTTTAAGATTATTGAATGCCAATTTGCAACGTGTTCTGCAAGATGGTCATGATCTAGATGCCCGTCAAAATATGCTGGTCGGTTCCATGCTGGCCGGACAAGCCTTTGCCAACGCACCGGTTGCCGCCGTGCATGCGCTGGCTTATCCACTCGGTGGGCATTTTCATCTGTCGCATGGACATAGCAATGCTTTGGTGCTGACCGAAGTCTTAAAATTTAATGCACCTGTAGCCAAACAGCTCTATGCCGAATTGATGACCTGGTTAGATCCCCACAGTAAAGGTTGTCATGATGGACTGACCGATCTGTTTATTGATCATTTTAATAATCATCTGATACAGAGCGGCTTAACCTTAAAATTAAAGCAGTTAAATGTACCAGAACAGATGTTGATGGTTATGGCAGAAGATGCCATGCAACAAAGCCGGCTGTTGCAGAACAATCCACGCGAACTCAAGTTGGATGACGCTTACCAGATTTACCAGGCGATTTATGCCTAAATCTATTTCCACACTAAGCCTTGTCTAGCTGAGAGCGAATCCTGATGAAAGCCACGATCAAACAACGCGAACACTATGCCTTTTTCTTGCCCATTCAGACCCGCTGGGCAGACAATGACCTGTATGGCCACGTCAACAATGTGACTTATTACAGTTATTTTGACACCGCAGCCAATGCCCTGCTGATTCAGGAAGCGGCCTTTGATCCGAAATACTCTCCGATGATTGGGCTGGTGGTCAGCTCCAACTGCCAGTTTAATCAGGAACTGTCTTATCCGGAAATTATTGAAGTGGGCGTGGCCATTGAAAGCATGGGAAATTCATCACTGAGCTACGATCTGGCCATTTTTAAACGCAATTCGGATACAGCTGCAGCTCAGGGTAATTTTGTTCATGTATTTGTCGATCGTGAGACACGAAAAAGCACCCCGATTTCAGCCGAAATGCGGGATGCCTTATCTCGATTTGTTGTGCCTTAAAATCCAGTCTATTTCAGCTGAATATTTTGCAATTCACCATCGAACTGCTGCAACAGGTCACGTACCACAGGTTCAGCCTGTAACAGCTCTTCAGCGCGTTTAAAGGCACGAGCCTTCCGCTGATGCTGCATGGTATAGGGTGTTAGCTGGTCCACACTTTCAAATTTCACCTGGAAATGAGTTTGCGGCCACTGCTGTTGTAAAGCAGCTTCCAGAGTATGTTGCAGTTGTGTCAAAAGTTGCTGGTATTGCTCAGGGATATGAAAAACGGATTGGCCATTAATCTGTCCGCTCATGACACCATACTGTGCCAGTTCCTGCACTGCTGGAGAAAGCTGGCTGTTACGGAACCAGTATTCCCATTTTTCGACGCTCCACTCACCCTCTAACATTTGCTCAGGGATTTTTAAAATATCCTGTGGCATCAGATTCTGCGTATTTAAATCTTGGGAAATGTCATCCGGTAGCGCAGTCTGAATCGGAGCGACTTCTTCAATCACAGGCTGAGCAATCGTTTCCTGTGAAAGTTCCAATTCCGGTGAGGCAAGACTAAATTCCTCATCAGCAGATATTTCTTGTGCTGCTTCGACATGAGTAACAGCATCTACAGGAATAAACTCTTCAAGCAGGAAATCATCCGAGCTGCTGCTTGTCGCCGGTGCTTCTACGCTACTCTCGATTTCATCAAAACCAAACAGGCCTTTGTCGTCATTTGGATCAAAAACGATCTGATCACTAGACTGTACTTCCTCAATCGCTGTCTGAATTACTCCCTGTTGAACAGGCTCAGGTGCATGATCATTAGTGGACTTTTCTTCATGGAGAAAATCATCTGAAGATGGTTCAGGCATTGATGGCGTATAAGCTTCCTCATCCGTCTCATCGTCCAGAGAGAAATCATCAAACACTGGTTCCGCTTCAAATGTTTTTGCTGTGACTGTTTCAGACTGCAATTGTGTCTGAACGGGCTGTTGTAGACGTGTAGGAGAAGCTGCTATTGGTTGAGTTGCGGCTTCATGAACGACTGGAACCTCGCTTGGCTGTAAGGGTCGGAATGCCAATAAGCGTAGCACCGTCATCTCAAAACCTTGTTCCTGAGTCACAGCCAACTGTAAATCAGCGCGTCCCTTACAAGCAACTTGATAATACAGTTGTAAATCCTGAGCCGAAATCAGACCGGATAATTGCATGATCTTTTGATTGATTTCAGCACTATATTTCAGACTTAAATCTGGCAGATATTGTAATAAAGCCAGTTCATGCAAAGTCGAAATTAACTGATCTAAAACCAGTGACACATCCAAAGCCTGCTGACGGAATTGCAGCAACAACTGACTGACCTGTGCTTTCTGGTTCTGGTGAATCGCCAGAATCAGATCATAAATAATGGTCCGGTCAATCAAGCCCAGCATGTCTTTGACATCCTGATGCTGAATCGCACCCTGACCATAGGCAATCGCCTGATCGGTCAGAGACAAGGCATCACGCAAAGAACCTTGAGCAGATTCGGCAATTTGCCAGATGGCATCCTGATCCGATTGAATACTTTCTTGGCCTAAAATCTGGGCCAGATGCTCGGTAATTTCATCAACAGCCAATGGGCGCAAAGTAAACTGCAAACAGCGTGAAATTACTGTAATTGGCAGCTTTTGTGGGTCGGTCGTAGCAAACAGGAACTTGACGTGCGCAGGTGGCTCTTCCAGAGTCTTTAATAAAGCATTGAAAGAATGCGTGGACAGCATGTGCACTTCATCAATCAGGTAAACTTTAAAACGACCTTGAGTCGGTGCATAAGGCACATTGTCGAGCAGCTCGCGAGTATCTTCAACCTTGGTGCGTGAGGCCGCATCGATTTCGATCAAATCGATAAAGCGTCCTTCGTTGACGGCGCTACAAGTCGCACAGACTTCACACGGTGTCGAGGTGATACCGGTCTCACAGTTCAAGCACTTCGCCAAAATACGTGCAATCGTGGTTTTTCCGACACCACGCGTTCCTGTAAACAAATAGGCATGGTGCAAACGGCCACGTTCGAGCGCGCTGGTTAAAGCACGTGAAACATGGTTTTGCCCCACCAATTCATTAAAATTACGAGGACGGTATTTTCGCGCAAGTACTTGATACATGTATGCTCCTTTTTACAGGTCTAAGCATACTGTTTTTTTAGTAAATAGTGAAATGAATGCCGGTTTATAAACAATAAAAATCCCTTGATCAAAATCATTGAAAAAGGGATATAAAACATATATTTTCTTAAAATCAGACCGATTCAAACAGGATAAAGTCACTTTGCATCTGGTAGCGTTTGCCTGTTTGATCTTCACGAATTTCCAGAACCTGCTTTTTCAGATCCACATAAACCAGATTGCGGGTATCGACATTCAGCAGTTCAATCTTTTGTTGCGTATCATCCTGAAAACGAATCGGCCCAGTAATGGTTTCAATCGGGTTATGCCCACTCAAGCTTTCACGTGATAACGTAAAAGTCCGATCATCATGCAAGCTCAAAGCAACAGCCATACCCGGACAATCGTCACAACTTGAAAAACATCCCATACAGGGTGTGGTGCCCTGATAATTCCCGACCCAGGCAGGAATCTGAGCTTTAGCCTCAATAGCAGTATTTGCCGTCGATTGGTTTTGATCCTGGCAGCCAAACAAGGCACTGCTTGCGACCAGAGGAATCATCAGCACTTTTTTCATCACTTCATACCACAGACTGGGAGTCACGCCAAAATAACATATTTTAAGGACTTTACTAAACTCCCCAATCAGGGATATTTAGCGCCAACCTTTACGTCCAGTCAGGACGGCATCAGCACAGCGTAAGGTTTCCTGTGTCAAACCCCACAGACGATAATCTCCGGTCAATGAACCTGTCGGGAAATTATGGGTATAGGCAAAACTTAAATTACGCTCAGGGTCACACCAGGCTCCCGAACCATTAAAGCCCATATGACCAAAACCTTGCGAAGCTTTACCTAAAGTAAGCACCCGATGATAACCCAATCGCCAGTGCATCGGCAAAGGCATGACTCGATCGCGTTTTTTGCATTGAATCTGACTGAGACGCTGAAAAACTTCAGGCGAGATCAATTGCTGTCCTTGCCATTCGCCGCGGTTGGCCAGCATGGCATAAATTTTTGCCAGACTCTCTGCGGTAAATACTCCATTGGCGGATGGAATGATTGCTTGCAGGCCTTGCTCACTAAAGAAACTGAAATTCCTCATTCCTTTGGGAATCATCGCATCCTGAAAATCCTGCGGATCTTGTCCACTCCAAATCAAAGCCCGCTCCATCAGATTCGGTTTTCTTGATCCTGTTTTTTTCGCAGGCTGCGATTGAGACTTGGCTGCTTTAGCTTTAAAAATCGGCAGTGCTACCCGAGCTAATTCATTGGTCGGCACACTGAAATAAGCACCATTCAACATCAAAGGCTGAACCAGATATGCCTGCATCAGTTCAGTTAAAGTTTTAGCTGTCGCTTTTTCTAATGCACCACCGACCTGCCAGCCAAAGGTCAGCGGTTGATAGGCCGCATCTGTTGCAACTTGAAAACGTGGTTCAGCCGCGGCAATTCGGTCTAGCATCTGCGGCCAGTCGGCCATTTCAGTGGCGTCGGCAATGATATTACGGATATCAAACAATCCGCTTTGATGACTCAGCATATGCGCCAGAGTAATATTTTCTTTACCATTTTGCGCAAATTCAGGCCAATATTCTGCAACAGGCTGGTCATAATCAACCAGGCCCTGACTGGCCAGAATATGTGCCAGTGTCGCCAGCACACCTTTGCCCGTCGAATAACACAGCGACATGGTATCGGTTTGCCAAGCCTCAGATTCCGATTTTTTCCCGGTATAAATATCGACGACTTTTTGTCCCTGAAAATAGACAACAAGTGCCGCACCACCCTGCTCTGTGCGAGCATGCTGTAGGCGACTAAACTGACGGGCAAGGTCACGGAAATTTTCATTTACCGTTCCTTGGTAATGGGCTGTATCCGCAAATAAATAATCTTTGAGTGGCTGCATCATTCTATCCATAGAATATTGATTTCTTAAAAACAAAAAAGCCTAAATCAGGTTCAGGCTTTTATCGTACTTTAAATTGCGGTCACAGTTCCTGTGACATGCGGCTTCTGATTTTTGCTATTACGAATCAGGATTTCCGTATCATTAGCTGCTTTCGCGGTTAAGAATTGCACTTTGGAAGGCAGATATAAGGGCAGTTTAAACCAGACATCTGCTTCATAGGCATCGGGCAATGCCAGGCTGGACAAAGCTTTAGCCTTGGTCCACATACCATGCGCAATCGCCTGTTTAAATCCGAATGCCTTAGCCATTAGGGCATGAATATGAATCAGGTTAAAGTCGCCGGATGTCATGGCATAACGGCGACCCGTATTTTCTAGAATTTCCCATTCAGCATTCAGCTCATAATCGGGTGTCTTGTTTTCGACGATTTTGGCTGCAGCTTTGCCTTTACTCTTTTGACGGGACAGATAAGTGGTCAAGGCTTCCACCACCACTTCATCACCGACTTTTACTGTGGTGATGAAATCAAACTGTACACCTTTATCATGCGGCTGCAATTCACCAAACTTGCAAGACAATGTGAGAGATTCATTGACTCCGATTTTACGATACTGTTTGACCTGATTGCGGATATGCACCAGACCGAGAACCGGAAAAGGAAAAGCTTCAGCCGTCATCATATGCATTTGCAGGCTTTGTGAAAGAACTGTTAGATAAATGGCTGGAATATAGCCATTATTTTTAAAACCACAAACTTCATTATAGGCTTTCAGATGCTTTTGATCGACCTTGAATGAATCCACCACATATTCAACTTGCGGTAGAACTTTTTCAGCTTTTGGCTTTTTAAAAATCAAGCCCTGAATCACTTTTGGATAGGCTAAATAAGGTTTTGGAAGTTGACTAAAATGGCGAGTATTCATACTGAACCTTTGGAATATTTATCTTTATGACGTCCTTCTTTTTAAAAGAAGGAAGAATATCTTTTTAAATAAATCCCTCCCAACCTCCCTTTAACAAAGGGAGGAGTAGTCCCCTCTTTTGCAAAGAGGGATTTAGGGGGATTCTAAATTAAGCCCCTAACAGGCTCTGACCACACACACGCACCACATTGCCATTCAAACCTGAAGAGGCAGTCGAGGCAAACATCGCAATCGCTTCTGCCACATCAACAGGATGACCACCCTGACTCATGGAATTCATACGGCGTCCAGCTTCACGGATGGCAAATGGAATTGCTGCTGTCATTTGCGTTTCAATAAAACCCGGTGCCACAGCATTAATGGTTATACCATTTTTTAATGTCGGTGCTGTGAATTTCACCACACCAATTACACCTGCTTTAGAGGCTGCATAGTTGGTTTGACCCAGATTACCTGCAATACCTGAAATAGAAGATACACAGATAATGCGACCATTTGCATTTAGACCATCGTTGCAGAGCAAGTAATCATTGACGCGTTCAATTGCTGACAGGTTGATGTTAATGACCAGATCCCAAAGCTCAGGCTTCATATTGGCCAAAGTCTTGTCGCGGGTAATCCCTGCATTATGCACGATAATATCCAGACCACCCTGCGCCGCTGCCGCCTGTTTGATTTTCTCACCCGCATCGGCTGCAGTAATGTCAATCGCTAGTGTAGAGCCGCCAATTTCACCAGCGACACGATCCAGATCTGCCTGCTGTTGTGGGACATCCAGACAAATCACATGTGCGCCATCACGTGCCAGCACATGAGCAATCGCCTCACCAATACCACGGCTTGCTCCAGTTACTACTGCCGTTTTTCCTGCCAGTGGCTTACTCCAGTCCAAGTCTACTTGTGCTGCTGCCGATACACGAATAACCTGACCAGACACATAGGCAGAGCGTGGAGAAATTGCAAAACGTAGCACAGACTCAAGATTGGCTTCGGCACCTGCATCGACATAAATCAGGTTGGCTGCAATACCCTTTTTAAATTCTTTGCCCACAGATTTGACAAAACCTTCGAGCGCACGTTGTGCAATGGCCTGACTCACAGATTTTGCAGATTCAGGTGTTGTGCCGATCACGACCACACGACCAGAACTTTGAATCTGACGCGCAATCGGATTAAAGAATTCATAAAGTGATTTCAACTGCTCTGAATTTTCAATACCAGAAGCATCAAAAATAACCACTTTAAACCTGGATTCTTTATCGCCAGTATTAAATGCATTCAGGTTCAGACCCGATTTCGCCGCTGCCTGTTGCAGTTCCGCATTATTGCCTGCATAGCTATTGGCATGAATATTGGCCAGTACCTGGGCAATAGAACCGGTCAATACACTCGCAGGTGCAGCACCGAATAACACAGCGCCTTTTACCACTGGCGTTGCAGACTCGAAACGGTCTAGGGAAATTGGGGATGGCAAGCCCAGATTTTTAATGACAAATTTACCAATAGGAGATTTTGCGAAAGTTTGGTACTGATCAGTCATGTTTATTATCTCTCATACAAATTAATTTTTGATCGATCTAAAGTTATCCTTTAACTTCAATATAATGCCAGATACTTATATTGCAATAGATCTACCAGATTCTACCCAATCATACTTGAGATATCTGGCAGATGACTTGACCTGAGCGCAGTCTGCAATGTCATTGTAGTCAATACAGCATATACTCATCTATGCTAATGTAAGCCACAAGAAGACGATCAATTTGCTTGGAAAAGCCTTATGAGCAAAACAACTCAAGAAAATCCAGCAGTCGAGAATTCCGCATCTCCAGCTGTGTCAAAATCATCAACGCGTGCTAAGCGTAGCACTAAAAACACGGATACAGCCGCTGCTGCAGCTAAAAGTCCGGCTAAAACTCCGCGTACCCGTCGTACAGCGAGCAGTAGCAGTCAGACGACATCAACTCAAACAGATTCAGTTTCAAAAACACAGCCTTCTGTTCAACAGGATAATAATATGAGCCAAAACACAGTTCGCCGCGTTGCTATTCTTGGTGGCAACCGTATTCCATTTGCACGTTCGAATGGTGCCTATTTTACTGCCTCTAACTCGGACATGCTGACCGCAGCATTAAATGGTCTGGTAGAGCGTTTTAATCTGCAAGGTCAACGTGTCGGTGAAGTGGTTGCAGGTGCTGTCCTGAAGCATAGCCGTGACTTTAACCTGACTCGTGAATGTGTTCTGGATACGGCACTGGCACCAGAAACCCCAGCTTATGATATCCAGCAGGCGTGTGGTACGGGTTTACAAGCTGCATTTTTAGTGGCAAACAAAATTGCACTGGGCCAAATTGAAGTAGGAATTGCCGGTGGTGTAGATACCACCTCTGATGCGCCCATTGCATTTGGTGACGGTTTACGTAAAGCGCTGCTTGAATTGAACATTGCCAAAACTGCCAAAGACCGTTTAAAAGCCTTGACCAAAATTAATATCAAAGAATTGATGGACGCACCTAAAAATGGTGAGCCACGTACTGGCTTGTCTATGGGTGATCATCAGGCGATTACCACACTAGAATGGGGTATTTCCCGTGAAGCGCAAGATGAACTTGCTGCATCTTCACACCAGAAAATGGCAGCAGCTTATGAAGAAGGTTTCTTTGATGATCTGATCACGCCATTCCTGGGTTTAGAGCGTGACAATAACCTGCGTGCTGATTCTTCAGTCGAGAAACTGGCGAAGCTTAAACCTGCGTTTGGTAAGGGCGATGCGCGTACCATGACTGCGGGTAACTCTACCCCACTGACAGATGGTGCTTCTTGCGTTCTGCTAGCGTCTGAAGAATGGGCAAAAGCCAATGGTCATGAAGTTTTGGCTTATCTGACTTTTCAGGAAACTGCAGCAGTTGATTTCGTCGAGAAGAAAGAAGGTTTATTGATGGCACCTGCTTATGCTGTTCCTCGCATGCTGGAACGTGCGGGCCTAAAACTTCAGGACTTCGACTATTATGAAATTCATGAAGCATTTGCTTCTCAAGTGCTGTCTACTTTAAAGGCATGGGAAGATCCAGCATTCTGTAAAGAGCGTTTAGGTCTGGATGCGCCACTCGGTTCAATTGACCGTGTAAAACTGAACGTGAAAGGCTCATCACTTGCAGCCGGTCATCCCTTTGCAGCAACTGGTGGTCGTATTATTGCGACGGCAGCCAAACTGATTGCTCAAAAAGGTTCAGGTCGTGTACTGGTATCGATCTGTGCTGCCGGTGGTCAGGGTGTTACAGCGATTATTGAAAAATAAGCTGCTACCTTGATTCAAAAAAGCTCCTCGATTGAGGAGCTTTTTTATACCTTTTACCTACTGTATTGGCATTGGATTATTTTTAAAGTATTCGTCAACTTTATTCCAAGGTGCTGTTGATGCTACACCCCTCACAATGTTTTGATTAACCCCCTGGCACAGCGCTGCATCGGGAGTGAGGTGGAATGCGTTAACATTTGGATCCATATAAGGCAGTGAACCAGGACGGCGCTGGAAGTAGAAGTTCAACCAATCCACCATCGGCTCGAAGCCATGTGATGACATCGCCCATGCGCTATTATGTCCCCCCCAATGATGTCCGAATTCATGCGCAATAATACGAAAACCTGATAAACGATAGTGACCATAGAATAGCCAAGTATCGACACCCAGCACGGTACCGCCACCAAGACCACCACCCATATTGGTAATACCAAGATTAATCTCGTTACGATTTAAAATCTCTTTGTAGATACGAACATAGTCTTCAGGCATATAAATACCGTTTGGCCCATCGACTTGACCTGCATTACCAAAGAAATCATGGCCCATCACTGCTTTATGATTAAACCAGAGGTTTTCAAATTCAGGGGTACTGAGCATGTATGCTAAGTTCGTCATCATGATGACCCATTCACGCGCATAGACAGGCGTTACTCGACACCATTTGCCTGGTTCGTCATATTTACCAAAATAGATTTTCCATTTTGCCTGAATTTTATTGAGCTTTTTCACATGCTCGTCTGTTTCAGAAGTCACATGTAAATCGAAAATATCACTTGGTATCAGCGTGGTCTGACTTAAACCTGCCAACTGAATTGAACCACTGCCATCTGCAAGCGGGAAGCGGGATTGATCATTCAATTTAATATTAAATTTTGCAGTGGAAAATGGCGTAAGCTCATCTAAATCTGCAAGTATAACCCAATCATCTGAATGACGGATTTTGGCGCGAATTTGTAAATTTCGAACAGGAACAGCGCTATAACTTTTAAGCGTTAAAGCGTTGCTACTCAGCTCTGCCGATAAAATCCGATTCATATACACATGACGTTCAGCACTATTGGTCAGCGCCTCCCAAGATTCACCATCTTGCAATACAAGTGTTTGATTTTGTGCTTTAGATTCAGTCAACAATAATGCAGAACTCAGCTGTTTGGTCTTATTTTGCTGTAATGTGACCATTGGCAAGAGCTTAACCCTTTGATTAGACAAATGAATCAACTGTTGGCCATACACCGCAACATCACCTGCTCTTTCGATATGACTGCTTTCAGCTTGCCCTTTCAGGATATATTTTTTGAATTGGTCGATATTGTGCTTTGGCAGAATTGATTTTAAGCCAAATTCCTGAGTAGGATATGTTGCTATCGAACCATCATTCCTTGCGGTATACACAGTACCGTCATCATGACGGTGTAAAAGGGTCGCAAGATTTGACTCTGTCAAAATAGGTGCAATGTGAGTGTCATTTTCACGAATTTGGTTAATGTCATGCACATAAGTTTTACCGTTTGGAAGGCTGGTATACAGATGATCTCGCATGACTTCCATACGTGCATTACAGTTACGACCACAATCAGGAAGACTGAGCCGAGCAAACTTTTTTGCTTTTAAATGGTTTTGTGCAATAGCATCGCTTTGACGCCAGACATTAATACGACCTTCGATATCGGGGACATAGATATAGCGGTCATCTGCGGTAACAGCATTACTGTGAACTAAAGCATGGTTCACTGTATCGCCCCACCAAACGCCAGTTCCTAGCGCCATCACAAAGCTCGGTTGAGGCTGTGAAATATCTAGAATATCGACACGGTTAGAACCATAACTGGCCACATATAAGCGTTCTGCATGGATTTCGATATCTGCAAGACTGTCCCATTTTTTTGCTAAGCCTTCAATTTTTAATGGGTCAATTGCACTCAGCGCACGTTTTTGTTTTAAATCATAACGTAAAATTTTTGATTCTGATTGGCTATTGGCGATATACAATACATCACCAGTTCGTACCAGGGCTGTAGGATTCCATGTACTTAAACCGAAATCTTGAGCAGTAAGTTCCGAACCCACATCCAAGACTTTAAATTCTGAAATTTTGGTAAATTGAGCATTATTTCCTGTTGATGGATTAGAGCCAACCGTACCTGACCCAGGCTTAGATGCATGGCTGTCATTCTCACCACCACCGCCGCCACAAGCAGTCATGAGTAAGGCAATGCTTAAACTCAACAAGCTATATTTTAACTTCATAATTCCCCTTAGATGCAAATGCATAAAAACTTCTGCTCTTATAAAGGGGTTTAAGATGAATACAAAGTCGAATAAGTGTGCTATGTGTCAAAGAAATACTGCTGTTTACTAGATTCCCCACATAAAGCACAAGTAACATTAGCTGTGCTTTATTTTTTTCTATGCTTTTCTTATTATATTTTTCGATGCTCAGGCTGATATCCAAGCATTTCTTCTATCGAATCATAACACCACTGAAAAATGAAGGTATATACCAGAATACACAGGGTCAGGCTAAAATCGAGCACAATCGCCTGCCATAGCCCCATGTTCATCGCATAGGCCACCATTGGAATGGTGGCGAGCATTAAACCACCTTCAAAGCCAATCGCATGTAAAATACGCACTCGAATCGTTCGTTTCAGTTGACGTTTCGCTTCAAATTTTTCGAAATAATGATTAAACAGCATATTCCAGATGACAGAGGTCACGGCCATCACAATTCCCAGTACACCTGTGACTTCTAGCGGCATATTAAAAATAAGACTCAAAGCTATCGCAATGATCACCAACAGGATGACTTCATAGCTAAGCGCATGCACAAGTCGTCTTTTGGAAATCAACATTTTCATTACTCGGTTTTTTATCAATAATCGCGCATATTATGTTCTTTAAACTGATTAATCGAGTTAGAATATTTCAATAAAATTGATAGATAAGATTACATGAATATTAATCAGGAACAACTCACTGTATTTAAAACTGTGATGGAAACCGGTTCATTCTCTGCAGCTGCACGAAAATTGGGAAAAGTTCCCTCTGCCATTAGCATGTCAATTGCGAATTTAGAAATTGATCTGAATCTGCAACTGTTCCAGCGTATTGGGCGTGAACCTGTGCCAACGGAGCAGGCACAGACACTGTATGAAAGAACAGAACAGCTGTTAATCGAAATGAATCAGTGGAAACAGCATGCGCTTGCCCTAAGTTCAGGCCTGGAGTCTGAACTGAATATCGTCATCGTTTCTGAATTACTGCATACGCGCTGGACTGATTATGTCGTTCTTGTGGAACAGCAATTTCCCGAGCTTCAGATTAATGTCTTTGGTGCACCTCAGGAAGATGCGCAACAGATGCTCTTGGATGGTAGCGCACAACTGGCATTAATGTTTGAGCGGGAACAACTCGATGCACGTGAACAGTTTGTGGAATTAAAGCGTGAAGTCTTGATTCCTGTCGCAGCCAAGCAGCATGTACTGAGTCAATACGATCAGGTCAGCTTTGAACAAATTCTAAATAGCCGTCAAATTGTGGTGGCGAGCCGTGACCGTAATATTAAACCTGAATTATTATATTCCCGTCATTACTGGCGCACTGACAATCATCATTCTGCCTGTAGCATGATTCAACAGGGTTTGGGTTGGGGTGTTCTCCCGCAGGAAATGCTAAAAAAACAGCCGAATTTACAGCAAAATCTGCAAGTGCTGAATCTGCTCGATTTCACCCCAAAGTTTGAATATTTTATCGATCTGGTCTGGAGTCGGGAAAGCAACTTGGGCACAGCTGCTCATTTTTTGATTAATCATCTGCGAAATCAGCGTAAAAGTAGCAAATAATCACAGAAACACCACTTCAGTCTACTTGGTAAATATAGGGTTTATGATATAAAAGTATGCATAAGCAATAACCATAGAACTAGATCGTAATGACATTAACCGCATTAGACCAATTAAAAAACTTGACCACAATTGTGGCGGATAGCAGTGACTTGAGCGCAATTGAAAAATTTCGTCCTCTGGATGCAACCACCAATCCATCACTGATTACAGCAGCGGCCAGTCAAGTTGAGAACAAGGCCCTGATTGAAGCGGCCTATCAGCAGGCGCAGCAGGAAGGCTATGCGGATGATGCCCTAATTGAACGTACCATTGATATTTTGACCGTCAAATTCGGCGTTGAAATCTTGAAATTAATTGAAGGGCGTGTTTCGACTGAAGTCGATGCGTCCCTGTCTTTTGATACTGCTGCCACCATCGCAAAAGCCAAAGAGTTACTGGCACTATATGCGCAGTATGGGATTGACTCCGATCGCATCCTGATCAAGATTGCATCAACCTGGGAAGGCATTCAGGCCGCAAGAACCTTAGAAGAAGAAGGTATTCATACCAACCTGACCCTGTTATTTGGCCAGCATCAGGCCCATGCCTGCGCTGATGCCAAAGTTACTTTAATTTCACCTTTTGTTGGCCGGATTCTGGACTGGTACAAGAAGGCTGAAGGTGTGGATGCTTATCCAATCGAAAAAGATCCTGGCGTGTTATCGGTTAAAAGTATTTATGAGTTTTATAAAGCCCATGGCATTCAAACCGAAATTATGGGCGCCAGCTTCCGCAGTATCGATCAGGTCTTGGGCTTGAGCGGTTGTGACCTTCTTACCGTTGCACCAAATCTACTGGCAGAACTGAACCATGATCAACGTAAAGTTCAGCCGCAACTTTCAGCGACAGCTATTACTGTGCAGGGTGAACTGAGTCCGATCAGTCAGGCAGCATTTCTGGAACAGCTGAAGCAGGATCAAATGGCCAGTGAACTGTTACAAGGCGGTATTCAGGGTTTCATCAAAGCGCGTGAGCAACTGGCTGCGCTATTAGGTCAAACCTTTCTCAATCCCGTTGAAAGCTAAGCTAAAATCTTAGAAATTTTACCAGCCGATGTTGCTATAATGCCGCATCGGCTTTTTCTTGTGCGAATTCTTCGTGTTTGGTATTACAGATCTCAGTACCTTTATCATTGGTACCACCTTAATTGTGCTCTTGCCCGGCCCCAATTCCCTTTATGTCATGTCCATTGCCTCACGTTTTGGTATCAAGACAGGTTATTTAGGTGCTCTGGGAGTGTATACCGGTGACATGATTCTGATTTTATGTACTGCTTTGGGGGCTGCATCTTTATTGCATGCTTTTCCAATCCTGTTTATTACTTTGAAGATTATCGGCGCCATCTACCTGAGTTATCTGGGGATGAAGTTATTAATTGCCGCCTATAAAACCATTCGTCCAACAGAAAAAGTGACGATTCCGCAGATGAATGCGGCTGATGCTAAAGCTTCGTCTATTCAGCCATTTCGTACTGCATTGACCATCAGTATTTTAAATCCAAAAGCGATTCTGTTTTATCTGTCATTTTTTGTGCAATTTGTTGATCCTCGCTATCCTTATCCGGCATTGACTTTCATTCTATTGGCTTTGATCTTGCAATTGATTAGCATGACCTATCTGTCCATTCTGATTTTCTCAGGGGTAAAACTGGCCTCCTATTTCAACCAGCATTACAAACTGACAGCCAGTTGTGTGGCCATAGTCGGCATTTTATTCTGTGGTTTTGGGATGAAGCTAGCCAGCTCTACCTTATAAAAGCTTGAAACAGATATTGTCTAAATACGTGAAAAGCGTATGATTTAAACGCTTTTTAAAATTGTGTCATGGACGATGCCAAAACTATTACAAGATCTGTCTCTTACTGCGGTCATTGCCGGCCTGATTACCTGCCTGATTGGCATTAGTGTTTCTGCTGTACTGGTGATTGAAGCTGCACAAAGCTTAGGCGCCAATGCGGCACAAATCAGTTCCTGGTTATGGGCACTGGGAATCGGCATAGGTATCTCTGGTGTGTGGCTGTCCTGGAAATATCAGTATCCTGTTTCTACTGCCTGGTCAACGGCGGGACTAGCTTTGATCATTGCGTCTGCGGGTCATTACAGCCTCGGTGAAGCGATTGGTGCGTTTCTGATTTGTGGACTGTTGACTGCTGCGCTGGGATTCTTAGGAATTTTTGAGCGTATTTTTCATTTTATTCCACAAAGTTTAACCAGTGCCATGCTGGCTGGAGTATTGCTAAAATTTGGTATTTCAGTATTTGGTAGCCTGCAACAGTCCTGGAAATTTGTACTCAGTGTCCTGGCCATTTATCTGATCTCAAAAAAAATCAGCACACGCTATAGCATCGTGATTACCGTATTTACCGCAATTGCGCTCTGCCCTTTCTTTATCGATTTTACAATCCCGAGTTTAAACTGGAGTATGGCCCAGCCGGTCTGGATCCAACCTGAATTTAGTCTACAAGCTGTTCTAGGGCTGGCTTTACCACTGTTGGTGATCAATCTGGCTTCGCAATATCTACCCGGACTGGCAGTAATTAAAAGCTATGGCTATCCACCCAAGGTAAACGGTATTTTAGGCTGGACCGGTATAAGTCAGGCGATACTGGCACCTTTTGGCTGCTTTAGTGTCAATCTTGCTGCGATCAGTGCGGCAGTGAGTCTGGATACTCAAGCTCATCCCGACCCACAGAAACGCTATATTGCAGGCATGAGTTGTGGGCTGTTTTATATTTTGATGGGACTATTTGCAGCGACCTTGACCAGTGTCCTGATGGCATTTCCAGCAATCCTGATTACTATTCTGGCCGGAATTGCCTTATTCGGCACCATTGGGCATAACATCGCGCTGGCTTTTCAGCAAAGCCATGAACGTGAAGCGGCACTGATGACCTTTTTATTCAGCGCATCCAATATTCAGTTTTTCGGGATTGGTTCAGCCTTTTGGGGCCTATTACTGGGATTAATGGTTCATTTTCTATTTAAGCTCAAGCCTCAAGTCACTTAAAATTGATGACTGATCATTAGAATAAAATGACAAATAAGGGCAGCGATCATGTCTGCCTTTTATGAATGTCCTGCGGTCTGGGAAAAAAGGTTGATGACGAGTACACCGGAAATAATCAGTGCAATGCCAATAAGTGCAGGCACATCGAGCGTCTGCTTGAAAAGTACATAACCCACAATTGCAGTCAGAACAATTCCCACACCGGCCCAGATGGCATAAGCGATTCCCAATGGAATGACTTTAATCACTTGCGACAATAAATAAAATGCAATACAGAATAAAACCACGACTGCCAAAGACGGCCATAATTTGCTAAAGCCTTCAGATTTTACTAAAAATGTAGAGCCTGTGACTTCGGCGACAATCGCCAGTGCCAGTAACAGGTAGGCCCACGATACAGGATTCATTTTTCCATCTCCAAAATTTCAGTGTTCATGCTTTGAATAACAAGCCAATTAAAATAGAAAATTAAACTTTAAATAATGCTTATTTTACAATGAATGCTGGTGCAGAAAATCAAGGGTGCGAATAAAGGTTTGCTGACTCTCTTTTTTGCCCATAAAAAACTGGTATTCATGAATCAGCCAGGCCTTAGATTCCGGATAAAATACCTCGGTCACTGCAATATTCCGGGCCTTGAGTGTCTCTACAAAAGGTAAGGACTGAGTATCGGTCAGAAAGTCTTTATTACCGCCACTGATGAACACCGGCGGATAAGCATTTGAAATATGCTGGATCGGGGAAATCTGCTTTAAAAATTCGACATCATCTTTCTGGTCGCCCGTATAAGCCTGTACCAGATTATAAACGCCCCATTCGACCATTTTGATTTCATCCGGTGCTTTTTGCACAAAGGCCTGTAGATCGTAAATACCACAATGCAAAATCAAGCCTTTGAGCTGCATTGGCTGAATATTTGGACTGAAATTGGATTGTTGTGAAAACTCTGGATTGGTCAACAATGCGGCATAATGACTGGCCAGATTGGCACCGGCAGAATCTCCGGCTAAATACAGTTGTGCTGCATCAATGTAGTAGTTCTCGGCATGCGTGTTGATAAATGCCAACGCCTGATTAATTTGCTGAAGTTGACTCGGATAAGTCACCTGCGGCGCAAACTGATATTGTACAGAAATCACGTTATAGCCTTGCGCCGCCAATAGCTTAAAATAGCCGCGGGCATGTGCCTTGGAACCTGAAATCCAGCCACCGCCATGAATCCAGACAATGGTCGGTCTCGGGCCTAGATTCTGAATATTCTGCGGTTGATATAGATCGAAGCTTAAATCCTGTAGCGGCTGGTACACGATATTGTTCTGTACCCGAACAGTTTCAGGAGCATAACGATCCATCACTTTTTGTTGTAGGCCCGTGGTCATATTGAAGGCACTGGCAATTAGCCTGCTATTTTGTACGGTATTCTGACAGCCCGCTAACATCATCGAGCTGACCAGCACAAGATTTACCGCGATATATCTCACAATTTCAATTTCCCTATATTGATAAAAATCAAGCGCAGGCAGTTTAACTGAAATGCTCAAAAACCAAAAACTTAATCCAGTTCGTTCTGGCAGCAGAGGTGAAAATCCCCAGTTTTTGCTCGGATTTATTTGCCCATTTCTTTACAGTTTTATGTGAATAATAGTTGTAATTTAATGAGTTTTTTCATTTTTTTAGGTTTTGCAATTGCACCTGTAGAGTCACTGTGCTATCAATGAATCAGAAGCGAACAATAAACATTTGGAGTAAAAAAATCATGGCCTATCAGCATATTTTAGTTCCGGTAGACGGCTCAGAAATTTCTTTTTCCGCAGTACGACATGCTGCAAAAATTGCCAAAGCATTTGGTGGCCAGCTTTCCCTGATCAGCCTGATTGCAGAAGATCCTTTTACTGAAGCTGATTTCTATTACAGCTCATCTATCATGAAGGAATATTTTGTACAGGCGCATGCCAATGCCAAAAATGCCCTGAAAGAAGCCACTGCGATTGCAGCGACTGAAGGTATTGAAGCTCAGTCACGGATCGTCACAGGTCTGGTCAATGCCGAACACATTGCCAAAACTGCTGATGAAGTAAAAGCAGATCTGATTGTTATGGGTTCTCATGGCCGTAAAGGCTTCCAGAAAATGATTCTGGGCAGCTTTGCACAGGATGTTTTAGGTGCCAGTGAAATTCCGGTTCTGATCGTGAAAAAATAATCAAAGCTTTGCGCATCTTCAAGGTGCGCATTACTCGGTTTTCTATATTTGATTTCAAACCAAACCGTACGTTATGGAGATTCACCCACCTAACCCCTATTCTCCTTACTGCAATAATAAATATCAGGAAGCACCATGAATAATTATGATCATCTTCTCGTAGCACTCGATGAGTCCTCGATTTCCTATGCTGCCGCAGAACATGCCCTCGAACTGGCCAAAGTATTTCATAGCCATGTCACCTTACTCAGTGTCATTGCGGTTGACCCTTTTAAGGGCGTAGATTTTTATAAAGTTGCTCCAGCAGTCACAGATTACTTTATGCATGCAGAACAAAATGCGCTTGATCGCTTAAATGACCTGAAACAGAGCTTTGTTCGTGAAGGCATACAGGTCACGACAAAAATCCTGCATGGTATGGCACCTTCAGAAGGAATCTTACAGGCTGCAAATGAATCACCGACTGATGTCATTATTATGGGTTCACATGGCCGTAAAGGTTTGCAAAAACTCATGCTGGGCAGTGTCGCTCAGAATGTTCTGGCACTTTCCTCTATTCCAGTACTCATCGTCAGACAATAGGATGCTTGATCAAAGCCTGTATGATACAGGCTTTTAGCGAAGTTTTTGATTTAATTCACTTAAGAAAATTTCAGCATCAAGCTGACTTTGAAATACTTTTTTGTATTCTCCGACCTGCTGAATGGAATGCGGCGTATATTGAATGGAGATTTCAAGTAAGCCATTTTCAGGATTCTTGCTGACATGTACGGCAATAATATGCTGGCTATTTAAATAAAAACCATCTTCAATTTTCACTAACATATCTTGGACAACCTCTAGTAAGCGAATCTGTAGATCCCTTTACCTAGCTTACAGCTTAATAAATAAATACTCTTTTCCGTATAATCATACTGTAACACCCTTTGGTACTTACCTAAGCCTTTAGAGAAATTCAACTGTATTTAAAGCCAGCGTTTGAAATAAACAGGAAATAAAAAACCGGATCAGGTCGATCCGGTTTTTTATGAATATTGATGTTATACGCTGAGCATACTATTGAGTGTCTCAGACACGTTTTTAGATTTAACCAGTGGTTTTAAGGTTTCAAGCTGTGCTTTCACTTCACTGCGTTGCGGTTCTGCCAAGGTATACCAGCGTGACAATACCTGTAGCAAACGTGAGCCTACAATCGGGTTTTTCTCGTCCAGATATTTCGCCAGACCAATAAAATGCTGTACGCCAAAGCTCCAGGTATTGACTGGGTTGGCATTCAAACCACCACTGACTGCACGAATACGGTTAGGCACCGCCAGATCATAATCTGGATGCTGGGTCAGATACGCAATGGTTTCGTCCGTTGCTTTTGGATGGGCTGCCTGAACCATAAACCATTGGTCTAAAGACAAGGCTTCATCTTCAAAGCGGCTGTAGAAATCGGCTAGAGCTTCTTGTGCTTGTGGTGCATCATTCCAGACCAAGACTTTCAGGGCGCCCAAACGTTCAGACATATTACCTGTGTGATATTGCTCATAAGCCAAATCAAAGGCAGATGCATCTCCCTGACGGGCGATCATCGTCAGCATGATGTTTCTTAAAGCACGTACACCCATCGCTTGCGAGAATTCAGATTGCAGATCAGGATCCAGATCGAGATACGTCTCTTTGGCTGTTTCACCAAAGGTACGTGCCAGCGTATGCAGCAAAGCCTCACGCTTTTCCTGAATCATGACCGGATTATAGTCCTGATCAATACGGCTGCCCAAATAACCTTCAGACGGTACATCAAACAGACGTGATGCCAATAGCGGATCTTTTTCTATCACACCCGGCAAGGTATTCAGCATCGCCGCGATATAAATATCCGCAGGCTGATCATCCAGCAAGATACGCTCTAATAACGTTTGAGTGGCTTGCCACTGGTTAAAACCATTGGTCTCATATTGCAGCAGGAAGGCCAATTCTTGTTCTGAATAGTCAAAGTCCAGATTGACTGGCGCAGAAAAATTACGCAACAAGGACACCACCGGTTTGCTGCTTATGCCGCTAAATTCAATCGTGGCTTGTTCCTGATCAAACAGATACACCCCATCTTTCACGCCATTTTCAAAGAGTGCTTCAGAGTTCAACTTTAACTGCTCACCGGTTTCGGCATCAAACAGCGCCAAAGCCACTGGAATAGGTACCGCTTTCAGATTCGGATATTTGGCATGGGTTTTCAGGCTTTGCTTCAAGCTAAGACGATAAGTTTGCATTTCAATATCATATTCGGCTTTTACTTCAAGTTTCGGTGTACCCGGCTGGTTATACCAGGTCAGGAAGTTGGATAGATCCACCCCTGAACCTGCGGTGAGCGCGGCCACCCAGTCTTCCACCGTTACCGCCTGACCATCATGACGGCGGAAATACTCATCGGTACCTTGGCGGAATTTTTCCTTGCCCAGCAAGGTCGCCATCATGCGGTTAATTTCCGCCCCTTTTTCATACACGGTTGCGGTATAGAAGTTGTTAATTTCGACAAAATGATCCGGGCGTGGTGGATGGGATAGCGGGCCAGAATCTTCCGGGAACTGATGTGCCTTCAGAACCGCCACATCATCAATACGCTGTACCGCAGCCGACTGTAAATCTTCCGAGAAAGACTGGTCACGGAACACGGTCAAGCCTTCTTTCAAGCAGAGCTGGAACCAGTCACGGCAGGTAATCCGGTTACCAGTCCAGTTATGAAAATATTCATGGGCAATCACCGACTGTACCCGCATGATCGCAGCATCAGTGGTAAATTCTTCATCGGCGAGCACACATGAGGTATTGAAGATATTCAGACCTTTGTTTTCCATGGCACCCATATTAAATGCACTGGTCGCCACGATCATGTAATTGTCGAGGTCATATGGCAGGCCATAATGCTCTTCATCCCAACGCATGGAATGTTTTAGCGCTTCCATGGCAATCTTGCATTTTGGAATATCTTTTTCTTCTGCATAGATTTCCAGTGCCACATTGCGGCCTTCTGACGTAACATAGGAATCTTTCATCACCGCCAGATCACCAATGACACAGGCAAAGAGATAACTTGGCTTTTTGGTCGGGTCCTGCCAGATGGCGTAATGACGGTTGGCATCAACTTCCCCGGTTTCCAGCAGGTTACCATTGGCGAGTAAAACAGGATATTTCTTGTCTGCTTCGACACGTGTGGTAAAGACCGACAACACATCCGGACGGTCTGGATAGAAGGTAATTTTACGGAAACCTTCTGGCTCATTTTGGGTTACAAACAGATCTGAACTGGCCTGATACAGACCTTCCAGCATAGTATTGCTTTCCGGATGAATTTTCACCACGATTTCAAGCAATACCTGATCAGGTGCACTGGCAATCAGCAGTTGCTCAGCATCCAGACTGTAGTCACTGGCATTGAGTATTTGACCATTTAACTGAATCGATTGCAGTTCCAGATCTCGTCCGAGCAAGACCAGATTACCGGCAGTTTGACGCTGCATCTGCAGTTTGCTGCTGACCAGCGTATGATCTGCATAGACTTGAATATTCAGGTCGATAGAATCGACAACAAAGGAAGGTTTTTGATAGTCTTTTAAATAAATGGTTTGATCCGCTTCGATCACCGGGTTTGCCGCAATATTCATGTCCTGTCCTAATCTTTATCTTGTTCGACATTGTTCATGTCAAAATCATACGCCAAGTTTTAAACGCTGTCTGTGCATTTGTATTGTTCGCTCTAATATGGGCATTGCACGCACCACTTTCAATGCGTTTTTGCCTAATTGCGCAGCACTCGACTGGACTTAAGAAAAATCTATGCCAACTAAATCACCACAATCATGATTTCTTACATTTATATAAATTATTGATTTTAAATATATATCTAGCTTTAAATAACAATTCACAAGTCCAGATTAAAAAACGAGCACATTTCTTGCTAGCCTTAAACTGTGTTTTTTCACACTTAATTCCACATTTAAAATGAAACAATAATGATAAGCATGAGGTGAGCCATGTATCTAAAAAAACATATTGTACGAATGGAAAATATTAAAATGCTGCAAACTCTGGATCAGGCGAACATTGACCATAAAGTCATTGCACTTTTGATGAGCTGTGAAGGCATTCCGCTTCAGTCGCATGAAGTCACGGCCATTCTCAATAGCTACGATGCACTCGGTGCCAGGAAAGTTCCATCTAAAAAGGTGCAGGCCTTGATTCATGCCAAACACCGCGGGGAACAGGACGAAAGCTTACCCTGCCCGGTTTAAAAAGCATTATTTCATGTTTTAAAATCAGAGCTACTTCGGTAGCTCTTCTCCTGTTTGGATGACTATTTTTGATTTAGAAAAATTGCACCCGTCCACTACGTTTGCATCTCATCAGCCGTGTATAATCAAATGCCCGTCCATTCTAGAGTTGCCCGCGACCATGGTATTCAGTGTTCTGCAAAAACAGCTTGATGAAAGTACCCACTGCCCGCTGTGTAAGGCATCGATGTATTGGATTGAGGCAGAGCAATATGATCAGGAACTGAGCTATCATGAATGCAGCCATTGCCAGCATCAGCTTTATTCTGATCAAAAGCACAATTGTTATTGTGAACGATGTCTGGCGCAGCGTAAACGCATGCTCAAGGAAGTCCGTTTACAGGAAAATCGTCTCTATCATAAAAAACAGGACCGGCCGGTTCCTGAGCTCAATCAGCTCAGTTTTATCAATAAACTGTTTTTACTTTCGATTTTAGATGAACAAGTACAGGAATATAGCCAGCACCGCGAATATATCGACTGGCATCATATTCGCTATTTTTCCATCAGTCCGAACTATCTGTTTCAACATGGTCTGATCAAAAATATGCTCAGAGAACAGATTTTAATTCCCAAAGATGTTCAACAGGAAAATCAGCACTATTATATTAATGTACGTCTGGATGGCTATTCTGAACCGAGCCTGTTCAGCATTACCCAGCAACTACGCAACTGGTTTTATCAGAACCTGAGTCAAGGTGTGCCCTTTAAAAGTGCAGATGAAGTCAAAGATGCCCTGTATTGTCTGCTATATGAGGAGATCATTCAGTTTGCGCAATTTTACTGTCGTAGCTGGAATGTGCAGATTGCCGGAAATCAGAGCTTTCAGACCTTTTGCTATCGCCTTTTAGATGTCTTGGCAGTGGGACAGATTTATTATCTGGTACAGACCGCCCTGGAATATCTATATAAGCAAAAAGCGCTTAAGCCACGCAATGAAAATTTTATTAATACCAATCTGCTGAAAAAAACCTTACAACAGTATCGGGAACGTTCTGTCACGGAAAAATGGGAAACCTCTACCCTGCCACGCCCGCCACAACTGGCCTTCAGCAAGATGAGTGAAATCCTGTTTTATCGCTTCCTGGGTTATGATGAGAATATTTTCTTTCAGCCGGTCTGGCGCTCATGGCATAAAATTGAACCGCGCCTGAAGTTTTATTCGCAGAAACGTTGTATGCACTGCGGTTCACAGGAACTTTCGGTGGATTATGATGCCAGTGACTATGTCAGCCTGTTCTGCCGTAGCTGTAAGCATCAGGACCATTATTTTACCCGTTGAGCGAAGATACGACTTAGATTCCTTTTTGACAGATGATCATTATGAATACTTCTACGCAAGCACTACAGCACACGCTTCTGGATCAAATCTGCGAGGCATGGTTAAAGTTACAGCAACATCAGCCATTGGTACATATCATGACCAATGCCGTGGCCAGTAATTATGTGGCCAATGTGGTGCTGGCTGCCAATGCTTCCCCCGCCATGATCGATAATCCTTTTGAGGCCGAAAGCTTTGCCAAAATTGCAGCTGCGATCAATCTCAATCTGGGTACACCGACCACCGAACAAGTACAGGCCATGCACATTGCTGCGGAAACGGCACATCGTCTGAAAAAACCGTGGGTACTGGATCCGGTTGGTTATGGAACGGTACTGCATTGGCGCTCGAATACGGTAGATCAGTTACTCAATTCCCATCCGACAATTTTACGGGGCAATGCCTCTGAAATTGGTGCTTTGGCCGGCAAGCGGATCGAATCCAAAGGTGTGGACAGTACCATCAATAGTGCCGATGTTTATTTACAGGCACAAAGCTTATTGGCGCATTGTGACTGTGTCGCGATTTCCGGTGAATCTGATTACATCATTTCCAGAGATTATCCGGTAATACAGGTATCAGGCGGATCATATTTACAACCGCGAGTCACGGCCACCGGTTGTGCACTTGGTGCACTGATTGCAGCCTATAGTGCTGTAAGTTCTCCCGCAATCGCAGCACTCGCTGCACATGTGCATTTTGCAATTGCAGGTCAACGGGCTTTTGAACGTGCGCCACAGCTTGGCAGTTTTAATGTGGCTTTTTTGGATGAAGTCCATCAACTTAATACTGAAAGCATCCGACAATACGCCAACTTTCAAATTTTGCCGGGAGCAGTTTAGTTTGCTAACAGCTTTAAGGGATGTTTGCAGGTTTGCATAGACCTGACACCCCACTTTTAGCTGTACATCGCTCACATTTTCTACTAATTTCTGAAGAGATAGGTTGTTTCTGAATCCTACGCTGAAACTATTTTGAGCATAATCGGTGGTTAACTGAACAGGCTTCATATAACTTAATGTAATTTATCTACCGATTTCCGCCAAAGAGATCAAAATTTTGTTTGATCTGTTTTTGCATGATCCAACTGAAATCATATGAATTATAATTTAATTATCCAGCAGGATTTGAATGTTACTTTTAAGCTTTAATTAACAGGCTCTATTGATCAATATCCAGTATGTGATTCTGCTTATGCTGCATTACGAACCTGACTATTAGACTTAAAACTCTAGTGCAATATCAGGCCATTCAGCTCAATATCCAACTTGAGTGATAGTCTGCATCGAATGATAAAAAATCTGTCTGAACAATGACCTCACTTTGTTTTTAATAAGGACATTTGAGAAAAGATGCATTAAAAAAAGTCAGCTGCCACTAGAGCAACTGACCTTCAAGATTTGAACAAAGCAAGTGTTTAAAACAAGCGTTTAAGCCGCGTAATGAATACTAACTGATTTGATACGATTGCTTTCAATTTCAGTGACTTTGAACTGTACACCTTGATAATCCAATTCAGTACCGACTTCGACCACACTGTTGGTTTTATCCAGAATCAGACCCGCAACACTGATATAACCAGCATCTTCATCAATCAGATCAATCATGCCGAGTTCAAGCTCAAGCTGATACAGATCCAGCATACCTGAAGCGATCCAGTGGGAATCGTCAATTCTGACCAAATCAAGTTGTTCGTCTGCATCCGGGAACTCACCGGCAATGGCTTCAAATACATCTAGTGGTGAGATCAGACCCTGTACATTACCAAACTCGTCGCTCACCAAGACCAAAGAGCCTTTAGAGGTACGCAAAGTATTGATCGCATCAATAACTTTCATCTTTTCAAAGATATAAATTGGACGATGGCGTTTGATCAGGGCTTTTAACTCTTCCGGTTCTTCCAGCACATCCAGTAATTCCTTGGCGCGTACGATGCTAATCACCTTATCCAGGCTGCCACGACATACCGGAAACAGGCTGTGGGGAACAGATAGAATTCTTTCACGGATCTGTTCCGGGCTATCCTCTAGATCGACCCATGAAATCTGACTGCGCGGTGTCATGATCGAAGCGACTGAACGCTCTGCAAGGGTCAATACCCCGCCAATCATGTAACGTTCTTCATCTGCAAAGGCTTCTTGAGCTTCATTTTTGTCAGTATCAGTGGTTTCCAGCTTGCCGCCCATTAACTTCAAAATGGAATCAGCCGTACGATGACGCAAAGGAATCTTAGATTCATGCTTTGCTGCATTACGCTGGCCGAACTGGTTGAACGCTTCGATCAAGATCGCGACACCAATACCCGAATAGATATAGCCTTTTGGAATGTGGAAACCAAAACCTTCTGCAATCAGACTGATACCAATCAAAAGCAGGAAGCTTAGACACAGAATCACCACGGTTGGATGACGGTTTACAAAACTGGTCAATGGTTTCGATGCCAGTAGCATTACACCCATCGCAACAATCATTGCAGCCATCATGACGTAAATATTGTCGACCATCCCAATTGCAGTAATCACTGAATCTAAAGAGAATACAGCATCTAAAACCACAATTTGGGCAACAACAGCAGTGAAACTTGCATAAACCACCTTAGTGGTCAATTTGACTTCAGGCTTACCTTCTATCTTTTCATGTAACTCTGTGACGGCTTTATACACCAAGAACAAGCCGCCAAATAACAAGATCAAGTCCCGACCGGAGAAGGTCCAGTCAAACAGGGTGATCAGCGGCTGAGTCAAAGTGACCAGCCAAGCAATGGCAAACAACAGGCCCAGACGCATCAATAATGCGAGTGAAAGACCGATGACACGAGCTTTATCACGTTGTTCAGGAGGAAGTTTTTCAGCCAGAATGGCAATAAAGACTAGGTTATCAATACCTAAAACGATTTCAAGAATAATAAGAGTAATTAAACCTACCCAAATTCCGGGATCTAATAAAAATTCCATTAGAGAACTACCCCGTTCGAGTAAGCTAGAAATAGAGATGGAAGATCAACGCACGGCGAGGGATCCATTAAATTTAACCTATGTAACTTAAGACCATTCCATTATGCATAAACTGAGTATTTTGTAATGTATTAATTTATAAAAAAATTACATGATTATGATTTTCCTTAGACTTTTTTCATTAATCAGTGTGTATAAAACGCATTAAACTTAATTTTTTCTTCACAAATTATTTTACTTTAATTAAAAATATGCAGTAATTACCATTCATTAGCTCAACCACTTTTAAAGTGAACTAAAAATTCAGCCATCAAATATATACCGATTAAAAAAGCAATCAGTTAAAATAGGGCTTGAATTTTTTAATGGGGAAATTCCTCCGCATAACTGCATAGATCCATCAGCAAAATTGTCTGGTTGATTAAAATCAGAGTGATTGCATTTTGGCCGATAAGCGAATCATGCTGTCGAATGACAAACGATTGCGGAAAATGATTCCGCCTCAGAAATATACAATTAAGTATTAATTTTACACAAAATATTATTGCCTTTCATCCGATTTAAAATGGCCATTCTCTGTCCTGAATCAGCGCATATGCAGAACTGCTCGACTTCTGGGGCTATTAAGAAAAACTAAAAAGTGCAATCTCTTTAACATTTTTAAAATAAAGGTTGAAACATGCATAAACTTTTTCATAAAATGGACGGGCCCTAGAAAAATAAATACAAGGAACATTTCATGACTAAGAAATATGCAAAATTTTTACCGTGTACGGAAGAATTTAATTTAGAAAACTTTCCCTATTATTGGGTTACTCAGGTTCATGCTCAATATGTACTTAATGTCGATCACGCACTTAAAAAATATGGTGTCGACAATTCGCGCCGCCGTATCCTTCTTGCCTTAAAATCCAAACCGCGTGCGAGTGTATCCGACTTATCAGAGATGGTCGTATCTAAAATGTCGACCACCACTAAAATTGTTTATCGCTTAAAAGATGAGGGTCTGGTTGAGACTTATTCATGTGAAGATGATGCACGAATTACCCGGGTATTTTTGACCGAAAAAGGCATGCAAATGACACATAAGATCAATGATCTGACCAATATAGTACTAGAGCAGTCATTTGAAGGCTTGACGCCTTTGCAAATTGAAAAAACCATGGAAAGTTTACGTCATATTTTTAAAAACCTGGCTCGTTAAAAGTCCTACTTTTTATTTTTAAATAGACGCTGGCGAATTGGCATACTTTCAATAATAAATAATTCACCGGAGCTTTCTAAGAATCAAAAAAGTTCAGTTGTGGGCTGGCTTTTTTGATTTTTTCTTTGGGAACATGTGAACATTCAAACTCTTCTTCCGGAAAGCCGTGTACAAAACTTCGAATATCCGGATGACTCAGTGTCAGCCATTCTTGTAGTCGCTCATGCGGAATCACGATCACCGAACGTTTGATATTTCCAGGCTCATGAAATTCTTTCATCATCGGATGGTCAATGGCATCCATCGTAATCATGCTGGCAGATCGTACAATTTCCCCTTGTACTCGTGTAATCTCATATACTGCCGCAATAAAAGTCGCCTGACCATCTTGACGTCTTACACCCCAACGCTGTGGTTTATTGTCAAAATATTTGGACTCATAAAACTCGGCAACAGGAATGACCCCAAAATGACATTTGGCAGTGGCTTCAGCAAAGGTTGGCTTTTGCAATAAAGTTTCATTTCTGGCGTTATAGGTCTTGGTAGCTATACTTTTATCTTCTGCCCATTTTGGAATCAGGCCAAAATTTACCGACCGCCATTCCAGTCCTTGAACGGACTGGAATAAAAGTGGTGCAGCATAATTGGGATAGACTTCTTCTGGATATTCAAAAGGAATGTCTGGCAATCCCAGATCATGCAATTGTTTTAAGCTTAAAGGTTTAAAGTTGGCGCACATGGCTCATACATGTAAATCATTCGTCTATGAGATTATAGCCTGCTGCCAACTCTAAACCTGTAGTATTTATATAGCTCTGAGCATCATGACTGCGGCACTGTCAACCAATGTGTCCGGGTGAATTCCTCAAAAATCCAGCGGCCATTAAAACGCCCCAATCCTGAGTTTTTCTCGCCGCCAAAGGGTGCATTCGACTGATCTGCAACACTGATCCCGTTAATATGGGTCATACCAATATCCAGTTGTGCTGCAAAAGTGCTGCCGCGTTCGATATTTGATGTACAGACTGCACTGGACAAACCGAACTCTGTTGCATTGGCCAGATTTAAAGCATGGGCCTCATCACGTGCTTTTAAGATCGGTAAAATCGGACCGAAGCTTTCTTGTTGTGCTAAATCAGAATCGGCTGTGACGTTAATGAAAATATGCGGATAGACCAGATTTCCTTCAATTCCGCCCTCATATACCAGCTGTGCGCCCTGCTCGCTGCCTGTCTGAATGATCTGTTGATGCTTTTTGACCTGACTCCGATTAATGATCGGCCCGATGATGGTATCTTCCAGATTCGGATCGCCCACTGGAATCATTTTGACTCGATCCAGAAGCTTATCCACATAAGCATCATGAATAGATGCATCGATAACAACCCGATTGGTGCTCATGCAAATTTGTCCCTGATGCATAAAACGCCCCATCAAGGTCAGTTCAACCGCCAGATCAAGGTCGGCATCATCCAGAATCACCAAGGGTGCATTGCCGCCCAGTTCCAGTGCCAAACGTTTGATTCTGGAACTGGCCAGAGCTTTACTGCCGACACTTTTCCCCACTTCAGTCGAGCCGGTAAATGAAATCATTTTTGGCACTGAATGCTCGACAAAATAATCCCCGATTTCACTGCCAGCACCGGCAATAATATTCAATGCACCCGGAGGCAAACCGGCTTCTTCAAATAATTTCCCGATTAATGTACCGCCAGTCACCGGCGTATCACTGGCTGGTTTCAAGACAACCGTATTGCCACAGGCAATCGCTGTCGCCACTGAACGCAAGGACAGATGAAATGGAAAGTTCCATGGGCTGATGACTGCAATCACGCCTAAAGGTTTACGCAAGACCAAACTTTTCCGTACTGGATCTTTGCTTTCGAGCTGTTCAGTTTTCAGCTGATCTGGAAATGCCAGACTTTCGTGAATAATCCCCAAGGCAGCATCTACCTCAAGGCCGGCTTTAATGCGCGTACTGCCTGATTCAATAATCAGCCAGTCAATGATTTCTGCACGGCGCTGCTGAATAATATTAATTAAATTTTGCAATACTGTTTTACGGACTTCAATGGAATTCAAAACACCCTGTTGAAAAGCCTGTTCTGCTGCCGTATACGCACTGTCTACATCGACAGAGCTGGCAGCTGCAAGACTCATAATTTCGGTTTGGGTAAAAGGATTGATATTTTTTATGATTTTGGTTGAAGTTCCATGTTGCCACTGACCATGAATAAACTGCTGGTCTAAGTCCTGATATACCGTCATCATTTTATTGTTCCTCGCAAGCTTTGCTCCACTTTAAGAGTTCAACTGAAAAATTTCTAGTCAGAAAGACAGCCGCTTACCATTAGACAATAAAAAAGCCTCCGAAGAGGCTTTTTTAAGTTAGACGGGATTAGTCACCTGTATAACCTTTTAACTTTAAACGTGCTGCATGTAAAAGTGGCTCGGTATAACCTGATGGCTGTTCACCACCTTTAAAGATCAGGTCAGACGCTGCCTGGAATGCAATATTGTTGGCAAAGTCTGCAGACATTGGCGTATACAACGGATCATTGGCATTTTGCTGATCTACAATTTTCGCCATACGCTGCATCACTTCTTCTACTTGCTCATGGCTTACCACACCATGACGCAACCAGTTCGCCACGTGCTGCGAAGAGATACGTAAAGTCGCACGATCTTCCATTAAACCGACATCGTTGATGTCGAGTACTTTAGAACAACCTACACCTAAGTCTACCCAGCGAACTACATAGCCCAAGATCCCCTGACAGTTATTTTCAAGTTCTTTGGTTTTCTCTTCTTCAGACCAGTTAGTGTCTGTTGCTAATGGTGGCGTTAACAAGTCATCTAGTGACAAGGCTTCAGTTGCCAATAACTCTTGCTGACGATCCGCAACATTAATCTGATGATAGTGAATCGCGTGAATTACCGCACCTGTTGGTGATGGCACCCATGCACAGCTCGCACCTGCTTCCGGATGTTCAGTTTTGGTTTTATACATGTCGAGCAACATGTCTGGTTTTGGCCACATGCCTTTACCGATTTGCGCTTTGCCACGTAAACCTGCTTGCAGACCGATCATCACGTTACGGTTTTCATAAGCCGGGAACCAGATCTGACCTTTGACTTCGCCTTTACGTACGAATGGGCCTGCTTCCATAAAGGTATGGATTTCGTCACCGGTACGGTCCATGAAGCCTGTATTGATGAAAATAGTACGGTCTTTGGCTTGTGCAATACAGTTCTTCAGGTTTACAGAAGTACGGCGCTCTTCATCCATAATCCCGATTTTTAAAGTTTTTGCAGGCAAACCCAGTACCTGTTCCGCACGTTCAAACAATTCAACGGCAAATGCCACTTCTTCAGGACCATGCATTTTTGGTTTAACGATATACATTGAACCTTGACGCGAGTTCTTGATGGTATTTTCACCTTTGATGTCGGCAAAAGACAACAATGGTGTAATCAAGGCATCCATGATGCCCTCAAAAATCTCTGCACCATCGACCAGAATGGCAGGGTTTGTCATCAAATGACCGACATTACGCAGCAACATCAATGAACGACCATGAACCTTGGTTTCACCACCTTCCACATTTTTGAAAGTACGGTCTGCATTCAGTGTACGGGTAACTGTTTTACCATTTTTCTGAATGGACTCTTCTAAAGTGCCTTTCATCAGACCTAACCAGTTACGGTAGCCTTCCACTTTTTCTTCAGCATCAACCGCTGCAATCGAGTCTTCCAAATCCTGAATGGTGGTAACCGCAGCTTCAAGAACTACGTCTTTTACGCCAGCGGCATCAGTCTGGCCAATCGGGCTCGTTGCATCAATTTGCACAATAACGTGCAGACCGTTATTTTTAAATACGATTTCAGTCGGTGCTGACGCTTCGCCATTGAAGCCAACAAATTTAGCGCTATCCGCAACAGTCGTTGTAGAACCATCTTTTAATTTTACAACCAGTGCGTTGCGATCAACTGCATATTGAGTTGCGTCTGCGTGCGAACCTTGTGCCAATGGGAAAGTTTCGTCAAGGAAGTTTTTCGCAAATGCGACAACTTTCTCACCACGTTTCGGGTTATAGCCTTTGCCTTTTTCCGCGCCATCTTCTTCAGAGATCACGTCGAAACCATAAAGTGCATCGTAGAGAGAACCCCAACGTGCGTTGGCTGCGTTGAGGCAGTAACGTGCATTACGTACCGGTACCACCAGCTGTGGGCCGGCCAATACGGCAATTTCTTCGTCTACATTTTCAGTGCTGATTTGAAAATCTTCTACTTCTGGTAACAAGTAGCCAATTTCAGTCAAGAAAGCTTTGTAAGCTTGTAATTCAAATGTGTTATTGCGGTGCCATTCATCGATTTTCGCTTGAATGTCATCACGCTTAGCCAAAAGTGCTTTATTTTTAGGGCTAAGATCAACAACGACTTGTTCAAAGTTTTTCCAGTAAGTTTCACTATCCAAACCAGAACCTGGTAGTGCTTCATTTTCGATAAAATCGTAAAGTTCTTTAGCAATCGCTAACTTGCCTTTTTGAATACGTGCAGTCATTGTCTTTCCTGATATTGCTACTTTTTATACAAGAGATTCTAGTATACCGATTAAAATCTAGCTGAATAGTATTATCAAATTGCTAAATACTGAGCATTTTTCATAATATGAGTACCCTCATAAACATATCAGACGTCGCTCAGCCGCATTGAGATATCATTCTGCTAAATACCCTAATGACAGTGTATAAAGTTTTCGAAATGTAGAAATTAGACTTAAGTTCAGATTTTCGAGTAAAAATTATGCATTCTAGTTATACACGATCATATTTAGATCAAGATTAAGCCATGTTTGGCCCTAGTTGTCGATCAATTACCTGCTTATTTTTATAAAAAAGCGCCAGTCAATGACCAGCGCTTTTATTCTGCTTCCTACTCACTTGAAATAGTTTTCTGAATCTGACGATGTTCAGAATTCAGATATTCATCCGACTGCATTTCCAGTAAACGTGAACGCGTCCGTTCAATTTCGAAGACCAGTTTTTCACCTTGGTAAATATCAATAATATTATCTTCCGAGGTCAATAACAGTTTGACACCACGGTCATAGAACTCATCGACCAGATAAATAAAACGGCGCGTCCCATCATTGAGGAAATCGGTCAGGTGCGGCACATTACTGACTAAAACCGTATTATAAATATTGGCAATTTCAATAAAGTCAGCCGGGCTACGTGGTTTTAGACACAGCTCAGAAAACTCGCACCACAATACATCTTCGGTATGTGACACAGTTTCCACAATACGGTTATTGATGATAATCGGCTCTTCAGAGCAGGTTTGCGTCTGAGTCAAAGCGCTGAAACGTTGCGCAATCCAGTTTTTATGATCATGGGTTAATGGGAATTTGAATAACTGCGCCTGTTTTAATACGCGTAAACGGTAATCGACGCCGGCATCGACGTTTAACACCACACAGTTTTTCTTGACCAGTTCAATCGTCGGCAGGAAACGGTCACGATGAATCCCGTTTTTATACAAACCATCTGGGGCAATGTTCGAAGTTGCAACCAAAGTAATCCCGCGTTCAAATAGTTTCTGGAACAGATCACTCAGAATCATGGCATCGGTGACATTGGATACAAAGAACTCATCGAAACAGATAATCACCGCGTCTTTATAAATCTGATCCGCGACCAGATCCAGCGGATTACGCTGCCCAGAGAGCTTATTTAATTCACGATGCACATGCTGCATAAAGTGGTGAAAATGCATCCGGGTTTTACGGCGAAATGGAATCGAATCATAAAACTGATCCATTAACCAGGTTTTGCCACGACCCACACCACCCCACATATACACGCCATTGGGAGAAGTCTGACGGCGAAAACGGCGAAAGGCTTTTTTCGAGGCCTTAAAACGCTGAATCAATTCCAGCCAGACACGATTCAGTTCATGTACTGCCATTGCCTGTGCATCATCAGGCATAAACTGTCCCGAAGATATTGCTTGTGCATAACGTTCTGCAGGAGAAATCGGACTAAAGGCGGTGCTGTGCTGTGAATTAAAATCGGACATAGAGTTTCGTACTATTTGGGATCAATTTAATTATAGCGGAGTTTAATCAACACACTATAACACTTTGGCATAAACAAGCTTAGGCTATTTTACATATTGCCGAGGGCTTTGCCCAAACCAGCGTTTAAAGGCATGGTTAAAAGCAGCCGGCTCGGAATAGCCCAACAACTCTGCAATCATTTCAATTGAATACTGTTTATATTCAATCAATCGCAAAGCCTTATCTTTAATAATGTCTTCGCGAATCTGTTTATAACTGGTATCACACTGCTGTAACTGATGCCGCAAGGTTCGCTCCGGAATATTTAGCGCCTGCGCAGTTTCGGCCATGCTCGGCATCAAACCACTTTGTATTTCCAGATAATCCTGAACGCGCTGCACCACTGTCGGTGTCTGCTCATCCTGTTGCAAACGTTGCAATTCAGCAAAACACTTGGCTTCATACAGCGCAAAGGTCACCGTATCCGCAGACGGAATTTTAATATCCAGAACTGCTTCATCAAACCAGAATGCCGCACTTGGTGCATCGAACTGAACCTGTGTCCCATAATAATCATGATAGACCTTTAAGGTATTCGGCTCTTGCGGATGGGCAAATGGTAACTCGATCCGTAAATCAGGTTTGGACAGGCCCATCATTTTGTAAATATCACGGATAAACTTGAAAGTTCCCGAAATCTCCGCCTGTGCCAGCAACACACCCAAACCATCTTCCAGATTTTTCGGTCGATAACACAGCGCGCTATGATGCTCGCTTTGTTGCAAACCCAATTGTCCTGTCAAATGCGTCAACTGTTGAAAGCGGATCACCTGATGCAGCGCATCACGTACCGTCGGACTGGTAACCAGTAACATCAACAACGGACCATAACCTGCCAATGCATAATGCTGGCCAATCAATAATCCCTGCTCAGCTTCGATTTCCTGCCCTACCACCTTAAGTACATCATGTTCCAAACTCGGATGAATAATCGAGCCAGGATCAAAGGCATCGACACGCAGTCCAATGTTTTGCAGCTTCTGATCGACGTCTATGCCCGCCTTGCGCATCCCTTGAATCAAATACATTAGACTGAGAACAGAACGTTTCATAACCATACAAATACAATGTGATAGTCTTAGTTGTACTATAAAAATAAGTGTACTGCTATTGCCGTTTAGATCAATTTTAGGTCTAATCTTTTATCAGTGAATGATGATAATAATCTCTTATTAAAATAAGCAAGGAATGCAATGATGCTGGAAAATACAAGTGCCACCCGCTCGCCACCCTTTACCAAAGTCGCCATTATTGGCGCCGGTTTTGGCGGTATTGCCATGGCAATACGTTTACAGCAGCAAGGCATCCATGATTTTATTCTGCTGGAAAAAGGCCATGAATTTGGTGGAACCTGGCGAGACAACCAGTACCCTGGCGCAGCCTGTGATGTGCAGTCACATTTATATTCCCTCTCATTCGCTCCGAAAAGTAACTGGTCAAAACGCTATGCCGAAGCACCCGAGATATTTTCCTATATTCAGGATCTGGTAAACGATTATAAGCTGCGTGCGTTCTGCCGCTTAAATACTGAAGTCCTTTCAGCGCATTACCAGGCAGAGCGCTGTCTGTGGCAATTGCAGTTACAAGATCAAAGTATCCTGGAAGCCCAATTTGTCATATTTGCTTCAGGGCCTTTACATATTCCCCAGATTCCACCTATCCCCGGTATTGAGAAGTTTCAAGGGAAAGTCTTTCATTCTGCACAATGGGATCATACTTATGATTTAAATGGAAAAAATGTCGCATCGATTGGCACAGGTGGCAGCGCCATTCAATATGTTCCGGAAATTGCCCCACAATGCAAACAACTCTATGTCATGCAACGTACTGCAGCCTGGATCATTCCTCGCGATGAACGTGTCTATCACCCTCTCGAAAAGACACTATTTGAAAAATATGACTGGTTCCGAAAACTGCACCGTGCCCGCTTATATTGGTCAAATGAATCGCGGGTCATCCCCATCGTTAAACCCGGCATCATGAAATACACCCAGAAACTGGCAGAACTGTTCATCAAATACCAGATTAAAGATCCTGAGTTAGCTCAAAAACTCACTCCGGATTACATCATGGGTTGTAAACGTATTCTGGTTTCCAATAGCTATTTCCCGACTTTTAACCGCAGGAATGTAGAACTGGTGACTGAAAAGATTCAGGAACTCACTGAAAATAGCATCATTACCCAAGATGGTCAGGAGCGGCCAATTAACTGTCTGATTTATGGCACCGGGTTCATTACCGATCCACGCATCTATATGAATAATTTTCAATGTACTGGGCTGGATAATCTACAGCTCAATGAGGTCTGGAAACAGGGGGCTGAAAGTTATTATGGAATTTGCATGAAAGGTTTCCCAAACCTGTTTCAATTACTGGGCCCAAATACCCTATTGGCACACAACTCTGTGATTTTTATGATTGAGGCACAAGTTGACTATATCTTGCAGCTCATGCAGCGGGTCGATCAATCACATAGCGATGCCATTATGGTCAAAGAGCAGGCGCAAGATACATTTAATCAGCAGGTGCAACATATGTTTGAACAGACCGTATGGCAATCTGGCTGTGTCAGCTGGTATCAGCAGGAAGGTGGCAAGAATTTTGCCCTATGGCCGACTTATACCTGGAAATACTGGCTGAAAACCAAGAAACCCAATACCGCAGATTATCGATTATTCAATAAAGTTAGCTAAAAGCTTTTCACCATCTAGCATCAAGCGATGGCATAATTTAAAGATAATTTTTTCAATCTATTAAACTTATGCAATCGCTTTGGCTCATCTTTCAGCTTCTTCTCTGTTTGGCACTCGGTTTTGCTTTGGCGAAACGGATTCCAGTATCGATGATTAAAATCTGTTTCAAGCTCTTACCTTATTTTAGCTATGTGTTACTGATTGCGATTTCCTTTGAATTCTCACAGCTTGTGGATGAATTACAGCATCCCCTACAGATTCTGAGTACATCCATCAGCATTGCCTTTCTGACATCACTCGGTGCTTTTGCTATTTGCTATTTGCTGTTCAAGTGGGCTGGTTTTCTTCCCAGTTCAGGCAGAGTATCCCTTGATCTGGTAATTAAATCCTTAGTGAATATGAGTTATGCTTTTTTGGCACTCGCAGGCGGATACTTTTTACATGCTGGCTTGAGTCTGTTTGATCTGTCCTTACACATTAGCACCTGGCATTTGTTACTGGTATTTATGTTTTTCATTGGTTTAGATCTGGCTTATTCGCCACTGGATCGTTCTTGGTTAAATATCAAAATTCTTCTGGTTCCGATCGGTTGTATCTTCGGTTCATTATTCGCAGTTATGCTGTATTCATTCTGGAACACACAGATTGGCCTGAAAGATTTGATCATGCTGTCACAAGGCTATGGATTTTACTCAATGTCAGGCGTTGTCGTGACCGAGCTTCGAAATGCAGAACTCGGCAGCATCGCGCTGATGAATGACCTGTTTAGAGAAATTTTTGCCATCTTACTGATGTATTGTATGGGCTGGAGATATCCAAGATCGGCCATTTCCGCAGCGGGTGCAACTGCAATGGATGTGACTTTACCGATGGTTAAGCAGGCATGCGGTCACGATTTTATTCCGCATGCTATGGTCAGTGGATTTATTTTGTCACTGTTAGCACCAGTCATGGTGAGTGTACTGGCAGCGATTTAATTGCTTTATTGCTTTCTCAATCTCCCTAAATCTCTCTTTTCTAAAGAGGAACTTTCCTTCCTGACTAAGTTTTAAAGCAGGATTTTAAAACGAAGCACAAGCAAGAAGGGCTGACTAAAAACTTAAATCAATATCACTTAAGGCATCGCCTACTGTTTCAATAACATCCGAAGCAAGGCTGATGGCATCAGATGCCAAACTGACCACACCGATCCCTGCTGTCCAATCTGCTGAGCTTGCCTGCTGTTGTTGCTGTTCTTGTTGCCTAAGCTGTTCCGCCTGTTGAACATGTTGAATCACGTCATTCTGTTCTTTTTCTAATTGTGGTTCAGATGAAGTCATCATTTTTCCTTTTTATTTTATAACCATTTTTTTTAATAGGCGGATTCAAGCGGCAAGTGCAACAGTATAAAAACCAGCCATAACTTCACTAGGCGTATACCAACCTAGTGTTTTTCTAGGACGATGGTTGAGTGCAAATTCTATCTGCTCTATTTGTTCGTTTGACACGTCATCAAACGATGATGATTTTGGCAGATATTGCCGGATTAAACCATTCGTATTTTCATTCCTTGCTCGTTGAATAGACTTGTAAGGATCAGCAAAATACGTATCTATGCCGGCATCAGTGATTCTTTTGTGTTCGGCAAATTCCTTACCATTATCAAAAGTAACACTATAAGCATGGCTCATCCGTAAACGATCTAATGCACAAGTAATCGTTTGAGAGGATGCTCTCGTTGGCCCTAAATGAACAATATGTACGTACAGGCTCTTTCGATCAACGAGAGTTAATAAAGCACCTTTATGATGTTTACCAATTACAGTGTCACCTTCGAAATCTCCTAAACGTTGTCGTTGATCAATGACCTGGTCTCGGCAATGAATACTTGTTTTATCAATGATTTGCCCCCTACGATCCGTGTTTTTGTAACCTCGTTTTCGATATTTCTTCTGATGCCTTAAATGTAGGTGGAGTTTACCGCCTTTTGATTTATCTTCATAAATGTACTGGTAAATCCACTCATGTGAAGGTACATCCAGCCAACCGCGTTGTGTTAAAGCGCCTAAAATTTGTTCTGGTGACCAGTCCAAGCCAATCAAGTAATCAATATAAGCGAAGGCAAATGCTGTCATGGGTGATGAAGGACGGTACCGTCTTTGACTTGCAAATTTCGCTGCCTGTTGAGCTCTATATCCACGTTGCCCAGTATTTCTTTTTAATTCACGGTAGATGGTTGATCGTGAACGCCCTAACTCCCGAGCAAGGCTAGCGATTGAACTTTTACTTTTCAAAGTAGCATAAATTTCGTATCTTTCATCTTGAGAAAGTTGGGTGTATTTCTTCATTGTGTGCTTTCCAATTGCGAGTTGAAAAAGTCCAATGATTCTACGAATACACCTAACTTTTTCAACTAACTACAAATGTGTCGCACTTGAGATTTGAATCTGCGATATATAAAAAAAGCCTTTCGACTGAAAGGCTTTTTGTCATTCAAACCATATTAAAGCGTTGCCAAAATATCTTTTAAAGTCTGACGCATATTCTTAGACTGGGTAATGGGACGGCCAATCACCAGATGAGTCGAACCATCCAGCATCGCCTGTTTCGGTGTCACAATACGCTTCTGATCATCGGCATTTGAACCTTCAGGACGAATACCGGGTGTTACCAAAGCAAAGTCTTGGCCTAATGTTTCACGTAACATTTTTGCTTCTTGAGCTGAACACACCACCCCATCCAGGCCACTGTTTTTGGTCAGTTGAGCCAGACGCTTGACATGCTCATTTGGCTCAATATCCAGACCAATATCTTTGAGGTCTTCACGACCCATTGAAGTCAGCACTGTCACAGCAATGAGTTGAGTTTTATAGTTGCCTGCTTGTAAACGCTCCACACAGGTTTCCATCATTTTTCGGCCACCAGATGCATGTACATTCACCATCCATACACCCAAATCAGCTGCCGCGCAGACTGCTTGTGCAGTCGTATTTGGAATATCATGAAATTTCAGATCCAGAAATACATCAAAACCTTTATCTTGAAGTGCTCTGACAATGATTGGACCTTCATGGGTAAATAACTCTTTGCCCACTTTTAGTCGACACAAGGCAGGATCTAGCTGTTCTGCAATGGCTAAGGCATCAAATTGGCTTTTGGCATCTAGTGCAACAATGATACTCAAGAGATTATCCCTTCAAATAGGCAAAAAATAAGCCCATTATAATGAGCTTTGATTTTCATTGGTAATATCTAATACAGTTTTTTCATGCCGGGTATGGGCTGCTGCTTCAGCGGCCATTAACTTGGCTGTATTCAACTGTTCCTTACGCAGATGTTCAATGTCTTTACGCAGTCGCTTGATTTCCCAATTGGTCTGGAAAACCCGGAAGATTTGAACGCCCAATAACAGGCCTAATACGACGCCTAGAGATAGGGTAAGGAGCAGCAATAATCCTAGACGCATTGCAGGAACTTGAGTAAATAACAAGTCCACGGACAATTCGGTACCATTTTGCAAAACCAAAGCCAATGAATAGCCAAACAGCACCAATAAAAGAACGACCAGAACGTAACGCATGAACACCCCGTAAATATTTACAATTATTTATTTGCAGATTCGTTTACAGCATCACGAAGGGCCTTACCTGGCTTAAAGTGCGGAACTGCTTTTGCAGCCACTTCTACAGATTTACCAGTTTTAGGGTTACGACCCACGCGTGGCTCACGATGATGCAATGCAAAACTACCAAATCCGCGAATCTCGATACGATTGTCAGATGATAAAGCTTCTATCATTTGATCAATCATAATTTTAACCGCTTCTTCCACTAAAGGCTCGGCCAAATGCGGATTTTTTAATGCAATGCGCTCTATTAAGTCAGACTTATTAAGTGCTTCAGTAGTCATCTGCGACCTCTTTAATTATCAAGCTACTTGGGATCTATTTCCCGATAATAACCTGTTTAAATACAAAACGGTAGCGCAATAATTAAATACTACGCTACCGTTTACAGTATTTGTATAAAAAGTATTAGTTAACTTACATTAACAATACAATTCAAACGTCTACTTAGTTGCCCATTTGAGCTTTGATCAGGTCACCAATCGTCTTAGGACCATTGTCTTGACCAGCAGCTGGCGCTGTTTTCAAGTTAGCAACTGCTTCTTTCTCTTCAGCTTCGTCTTTCGCTTTGATAGACAAGTTGATTGCGCGAGATTTACGATCAACGTTGATGATCTTCGCTTCCACTTCTTGACCAACTTCAAGGAACTTAGTTGCATCTTCAACGCGATCGCGGTTGATTTCAGATGCTTTCAGAGTCGCTTCAACTTCGTCAGCCAACTTAACAGTCGCGCCTTTCGCATCAACTGCAGTTACAGTACCTTTAACCAACGCACCGCGTTCGTTAGCAGCAAGGAAGTCATTGAACGGATCGTTGTTCATTTGCTTGATGCCAAGGCTGATACGGTTGCCTTCAGCGTCTACAGAAAGGATAACCGCTTCAACAGTGTCGCCTTTCTTGTAACGACGAATCGCTTCTTCGCCTTGTTCGTTCCAAGAAATATCAGACAAGTGAACTAGACCGTCGATACCGCCTGGTAAACCGATGAAGATACCAAAGTCAGTGATAGATTTGATCGTACCAGAAACTTTTTCGCCTTTGTCGTGGTCTTTAGCAAACTCTTCCCATGGGTTAGCACGAGTTTGTTTGATACCAAGAGAAATACGACGACGCTCTTCATCAACTTCAAGAACCATAACATCAACTTCATCACCGATCTGAACAACTTTAGATGGGTGGATGTTTTTGTTCGTGTGATCCATTTCTGAAACGTGTACTAAACCTTCAACGCCTTCAGCAATTTCAGCGAAACAACCGTAGTCAGTCAGGTTAGTTACGCGCGCTTTAACGATTGAACCTTTAGGGTAACGGTTCATGATCGCTAACCATGGATCTTCGCCAAGTTGTTTAAGACCTAGAGAAACACGGTTACGCTCGCGGTCGAACTTAAGTACTTTAACAGTAACTTCTTGACCCACTTCAACAACTTCTGAAGGATGCTTGATGCGTTTCCAAGCCATATCAGTGATGTGAAGAAGACCGTCAATACCGCCAAGGTCAACGAATGCACCGTAGTCAGTAAGGTTTTTGATCGTACCAGTAACAGTTTGACCTTCTTCAAGCTGAGCAAGAAGAGCTTCACGGTCAGCTGAAGATTCAGCTTCCATAACAGCACGACGTGAAACAACAACGTTGTTACGTTTAGCGTCAAGTTTGATTACTTTAAATTCTAACTCTTTGCCTTCTAGGTGAGTCGTATCACGAATAGGACGAGTATCAACTAAAGAACCTGGAAGGAACGCACGTACTGGACCGATGTCAACAGTGAAACCGCCTTTAACTTTACCAGAGATAACACCAGTAACGATTTCGCCGTCTTCAAAGATTTTTTCAAGTTTAGTCCAAGTCTCAGCGCGTTTAGCTTTTTCGCGAGAAAGAACAGTTTGACCCATACCGTTGTCAAGCGCTTCAACAACTACGTCTACAGTGTCGCCAACTTGAACTTCAAGTTCGCGCTGTTCATTTAAGAACTCAGCACGGTCAACAACGCCTTCAGATTTAAGGCCAGTGTCAACAGTTACCCAATCAGAGTCAATGCTTACTACAACGCCCTGGATAACTGCACCCTTTTCAACGTTGAGGTTTAATTCACTTGCTTCAAAGAGGGCTGCAAAAGATTCGGTCATGATATTTCCGATAAAGTCAGCGGTCTTGGATCAGACAAGGCCGGTTTAATTAAGCATCTACATAGTCCATATAAAACTGATCAAGCTATGCGTTTGCTGATAAAATCAGGTTAATTGGCTAACTGCTGGTCCACATAAGTGGTCATCAACTGGAATACCTCATCAATGTTCAAATTTGAACTATCGATAATGTAAGCATCGTCGGCAGGCTTGAGTGGAGCGACAGTGCGTTCCATATCTCGTTTATCACGCGCGATGATATTAGCTAAAATATCGTTTATTTTAACATCCAGCCCCATACCCTGCAACTGCTTTACACGTCTTTGCGCGCGCGATTCAGCCGATGCAGTCAAATATATTTTAGCCTGAGCTTGCGGGAAGATACTTGTGGCCATATCGCGGCCATCTGCCACCAGACCAGGTGCCTGTGCAAAAGCATGTTGACGTGAAACCATTGCCATTCTAAGCTCAGGAATTGCAGCAACTTTTGAAGCAAATTCTCCGACGCGTTCAGTTCGAATGGTCTGGGAAACATCTTCGCCATCCAAGTACACCTGCACCCCGGTTTCGCTACTGACAAACTGGATATCCAGATTTGTTGCGATTTGTACGCATTCTGGCAACTTAATATCCATTAAATCCAGTAAATCATGGTGATGCAATGACAAACCCAAAAGTCGGTAGAGCGCGCCAGAATCCAATAAGTGAAACTGATAATGTGCAGCCAGTTTTGCTGCCAACGTGCCTTTGCCAGACCCACTTGGACCATCAATGGTAATAATTTGAACTGTCATTGCTTTCCCGTTGTTGTTTAAACAGATTTTGCGAGTTTCGTCAGGCCTAGTTTAATCGCTGCCTGTAACTGTGCAAGAATTAATTTACTCACAAAAGGCGCACGCGCCTGTAATTCAATCGTATAGGTGACCAGGGTTTTATCATCGGCCAGCGCTTCAAATTCGATAATCCCCAGATGATGCTTGATCAATGGATTTTTAATAATCTGATATTCAATACGAGCATTCGGCTCAAACAATGTAATCTGTTCTTTCAGCGGCTTGAGCGGCCCCACCCCCATAGCACGCACCGAACCTAGTCCATCCGGATGTTCAGCATCTGCAGAATCCTTGATTCGTTCAACCTGCATCGGCGCAAAGGCAATATTATAGGTGGCATGCTTAGACATTAAATCAAAGACTTCATCAATCGATGCCGGAAATTCTTTTTTTACTTGAATGCTATGCATTATTTTTCCTGAAATTATAGATTCGAAACTAAGGAATTTTAGCGATAAAGTAGATTTATTTCTGCGTATTTAATAATTTTTCTTGTAACCTGAGTTGCCGCTTCTGCTCACGACGCAACTTGAAAAATGCACTAAGCTGTTCGGAGCATTGCTGCTGCATGCAGCCTGCTTCAAAGGAAAATACATGATTATAATAGCCCGTTTCAAATAATTGACGTGCACTGACCAGTGAACCCGCTTTCGCTTCAAATGCGCCAAATACTACCCGTGAAACCCGTGAATGTACCAAAGCACCAACACACATGGTGCACGGCTCAAGGGTTGCATACAGCACTGCATCGTCAGGTAGTCGATAATTCTGGATATTTTGACAGGCATCACGCAGCGCCACAATCTCGGCATGCGCGGTCGGATCATTTAAGGAAATCGGCGCATTAAAGCCCTGACCAATGATCTGATTCTGACTAACAATAATCGCACCCACCGGAATTTCGCCCTGTGCGGCAGCAAGTGCAGCCTGCGCATAGGCAAGCTGCATCCAGTATTCATGACTCAATTGTGTTTCGGACATGTAAGACTTAAATCACACCATACTGTTTTAACAAGGCATTCCAGCTTTCAATATTGGTCACCGGAGGGTTTGCAGACAAAATACCTTTTAAGCTCATATCTGCACCCTTTTTCCATGCAGGAGAAAGGTCTTTATCCACCAGACGCGCGCGTACCCCCTCAACGAAATCATGATGACGGATTTTCCAGTCAGAAATCTGGGTTTCCAGTTCAAAAATTTCATTCCAGGAATGTACCTGTTTACCCCATTGCCAGAGCAACCAGGTCAATGCAGCTGTAGTTGGTGAACCTTTTTGCAGATTTTCACTGGCTTGACGCAACCAGTCACTGCGCGCATCACTCAGACCGATAATCGATTCATAATCATGCTCGAAGTTGACACCACGACAAACACTATGAATCACATCCAGAGAGTTTTGCAGTGGTCCTGGCCCTACCGGACGATGCATACTATTTAAAGTGTCATCAATGGCACGGAAGTCACCGGCAGGATAATGATCCCAGTCAATATTAATCACTTTATCTAAAACTGAATCACGCTGTGCATCACAAATATGTGTTGCCCAGCCAATCCCATAAGCACCTGCAGCGGTCATGATTGAACCGGTCAAGCCGGTAAATAAACCAATCGCGCCCCGATCGGCCAGGAAACGGGTTGCTCCCACATCGGGATATAAACCGATATTGATTTCAGGCATCGCCAAACGCGAATACGGCGTCACTAAACGGAAAGGTGCCGCCATAAACAGACCAAGGCCCCCACCCATCACATAACCTTCACCCCAGACCAAAACCGGTTTGGCATAATTATGCAATAACAGATCCAGCGCATATTCCTGTTCAAAAAACTTATTGGCAGCCGCCACTTCATCGTTAATGACCAGTTGACGTAATTTACGCACATCGCCGCCGGCACAGAATGCTTTCGGTGTGGTTGAATCTAACCAGATCGCTTTTACGCTGTCATCCGTATGAAAATCCTGAAATACTTCCAAAAGTGCAGAAGCAATCGATTCATCCAGAGCATGCAAAGACTTTGGACGATTTAAACGAACGATACGCCAGCCATTATGCGCTTCTTCAACGATCAAATCCGGATGATAAGTTTTAGTAAGGGGAGAATATGTCATGCGTCCAGCTGCCAATCTATAGGCTCAATGCCATGTTGTTTGAGATAGTTATTCGATTTTGAAAATACTTTACAACCAAAAAAACCACCACGGTTTGCGGCCAAAGGCGATGGATGTGCGGCCTTTAACACGAGATGCTTGTCCTGATTGATGCGCTGTCCTTTACGCTGTGCGTATGCGCCCCAAAGAATAAAGACAATATGTTCACGCTGCTCATTTAAAACATCAATGACGTGATCGGTGAATTCTTCCCAACCGCGCTTTTGATGCGAGGTCGGCTGACCTGCCTCTACAGTCAGTACTGCATTTAACAGAAGCACACCCTGCTCTGCCCAATGCGTCAAGTCACCATGCTTTGGTCGTTCAACTCCGACATCCGCATGTAACTCGTGAAAAATATTACGCAAAGATGGCGGCAATGCAACCCCTTTTTGCACCGAAAAGCTTAATCCATGCGCCTGATTCGGGCCATGATAAGGATCTTGCCCTAAAATGACCACTTTAACCCGATCGAGCGGCGTGGTATTCAAGGCATTAAAAATCAGATGATTGGGAGGATAAATTGTTTTATCTGCTTTTTTTTCTTCAATCAGAAAAGCTTTTAATTCGTCCATTTTCGCACTGAGTAAAAACTCACTCAATCCATATTTCCAGCTTTCATCCAACTGAACCTTATTCAGTTTGGCCAGTTGCTGTTCATTTAAAGACATTCTTCAATCCTAAATCTATGTCAATGGATTTAAAGTCACGCAGACTTTAAATCTGTACCTGTAAATCTACAGTCGGGTTATGAAATGCTGTGCCCTGTTTCAGCTTGTTCAACATGTCCGGATCGGTCCATTCAGCTTGCACCTGTTCAGAGAACTCAATTTGATCCAGACTCAGAATGCCCATCTGTTCATTTTGAATATCTTCTAAAAAGCTTTGTGCATAACCGGTATCGGTTTCATGCATAATCACAGAATAGACTTCGACATCACCTTCGCCATTTTGAGTCACGGTCGATGCCAGCACTTGTTGCGCCAGAAAGAAAAAGATACGTGAAAACTGCTCTGCCGATGGTGATACCGGTAACGACACCCATCGCGCACTGAAAGTTTTGCAAGCCTGAATATATTCCGGGTCGTCATTTTGCCAGAAACAGATCGCATGATCGAAAGAATCAAAGAAATCCTTAATCACACCTTTAAGCAGACCAAAGTCATAGACCATCTGCCCATGATCTAATTTCGAGGCTTTTAACAGTAGCTCGACTTTATAACTATGGCCATGGATCGAACGCTTACAGCGATCTGACGTGCAGTTACGCACAATATGAGCATTCTCAAACTTAAATAACTTACGAATTAACATATGCCGTAATGTCGTCAAAAAATAGGTGAATTGATTTTGATTATAAAGCAAAACTACAGCTTTGAGGATTAATTTTGCTGTTCAGCCTGATAGGGAAAAGGGATCAAGCTGCTGTTCAGATTTAGACTGACGGTATAACTGAATAAGCCCTGACTAAAAGGGTGCCATACTGCGATAAGCCACATATACCTGTTTGTCCTGACGAACCAGATCACTACTGAACTGGCGCTTGCGTTCATTCAAGACCACTTCGATCTGAGCTTTAAAATAATTGGATTGCACTCCGAGCAGGCGATTAAACAGATTACGCTTGGCAGCATCGACTTGCGCAAACGGTTCGAGTGACCATAACTCAGACACATTAGAAAAGTGTTCCAAATTGGCCTGTCGCTGATCCAGCAATTGTTGTACTGCATTCACATCCAGTTTTTCATCCATACTGGCTAAAAGAAAAGCAGATGCTGTATTAATATTGACCGGACTTTCCTGCATCGGTGCAGCACTCAGATAAGGTGCTATCCGTTTGTACTTATTTTCTTCAAAACCACGTACCAGCTTTAATTCCTCTACGCTATGAAATTTTGCATTCGGCGGTAAAGCGGCATTCGGTAAGCCTTGATAATAATTAGATTCGGCACCCATACCTCCACTCACCAGCTCGTTTTCATCCTGCCAGTCAATTACGGCTTCACTGAGCTGCGCTGGCAAACCTGCACGTTTTAAAATCAGCTCGAACCATGCTTTGGCATTTTCATTGACGCTATCTTCAGCAGTGATCAGGCTATTTAAATTAAACTTGCCCGATTCATCCTGGATGATTCCGGAAACATAGCCGTCATCGACCGGAAAAGCCGGCATCGGCTGCGCCCAGGTTTCCTGTAGATGATCAACCTCTGCGGCATTTTCAGCATCATCCACCAGTAATTCAGAAAAAAAGGCTTCGGCACTTTTGGCATACATCAGCGACTGATTTTGCCGCATCAGATAGGCGGTACTTTCAGCAGTTGCAGCCTGACGCTGGGCAATCGTGGCTGCCAGAATAGTCGCCAATGCCACCATCACCAGAATGGTAATCAGTGCAATGCCCTGCTGCTGCTTCAGCCTCTGTTTATTCATTTTCATTTTTTATGATTCTTAGCCGGGTTGACCTGTATTCTGATTATCAAGCAAAAAGTCCGTATTTAATAAACTAAACAGCCACTCATAGCTGACGCCATTCACGGTTAAATTGATTTTAATGCCTTTGGGCAAGCGCTGTTTCTGCTCTAGCTGATTTAAATCCATAGAAGAATCAGGCCACTGTGTGAGTTCATTTGGATTCAGCACCACAACCTGAAATTGCTCAACGTCCGATAATAAAATACTGGATTCAGGTTGATCACGACCGGTCTGATTCAGGTTGCGATATTTCAGTCGATACAGTTTTTGTTCATCGGCCCGATACTGATATTCAATGCGTTCATCTGGCGAAATACCCTCCTCCAGAGGATCAGTCACGCCAGTTTTACTAAAATTAAAACGGCCATTTTGCAAAACCAGAGCCGGTTGAATATCACTATTGATATTGGCCGTTAAAGGGACTGCCTGTACCGTATCCCGTAAAATTTGCTGATAGGTTTCCTGTAGCTGACCTAGACGCTGTTCATGTACTGCATTTTGATCTTTGGTTTTGACAATATAATCAAAAACTTTCCAGCCCAAAGCAGACAGTACCGCAAAGATTGCAATGGCAACCAATAATTCGACCAGGGTAAATCCTTTAGGCTTCATGGCGTATTGTTCATGCGATGATTAAAGAACATCAAGCTGCTGATCCCGGATGCAACTTGACCAGTCTCCTGATTGACCAGACTGACCTGTAGTTCAATACGCTGCACATTGGGACTGATCGTCGGTTCACTGCGCTTGTCAATTTGCCAGGTTTCGCCTTGCTGGGTCAGCTGTTTGGAGGCCGTACCATCCATCCATTGCTGATTGATTTCCATTTGAGCCACTTCGTTCAGGGCAACAAACTGTGCTTTGGTGCGCAGAATGGCATTCGAGGTTGACTGGGTATATTGCATCGCGACTTTGGTCAGCGTCATGGCTGCGGTGGCGAAAATTGCCAGTGCAACCATAACTTCCAGCAAGGTAAAGCCTGAGCTGCGATGAGTGAAATGCTGTTTCACCGCTGCGCAAGACGAAGAGCTCTGCTCGAAGTGCCCACAATGCAATCGATCAGCACTCGATTTAAATGGTTTGATCAGCCTGGAGCACACACTTTGCTTGAAAGATCTAGATTTCATTGATTTTACCCAGATGATCCACCTCAATCGCAGAGCCGACTTCGCGATCTTCTAAAAAGAACTGAATCCGTACCGGCTTGACCTCACCATTCCCCAGCCAGATCAATTGAGGAGAATTCACCTGCGTCAGATCACGATTTTGCGCACGGGCATAACGCTGTTGTTCTAGCCCCTGAATCCGAAAAGACACATGATCCGGCAGCTTACGTAATTTAAATTCTGTATAACTCTGCCATTTTTCATTTTGCAGGTTCTGTTCAGTCTGCGCTGCTGAACGATATTCTACAATCCCATAACGAAATGGCGAGACATCGGTCGCGGGTTGCATATCAAGCGCCAGTATTCTGGACTGGTCATTCGCCTCACGCATGACCCGCTGCAAGTCTAATAACAAAATCTCGCGTGCCTGCATGGCCTTACGCTGATCGACACCACTGGTATTCAGCAATACCAGTGAGGCCATGATTCCCATAATCACAATCACCACCATCAATTCGATGAGGGTAAAGCCACGAACTGCGCTGTGAGATGATCTGATCATACTAAGCTCTAACCTTAGGCAAACTGCTCGGCAGAATGCACCTGCTTTGGCAAAGCCAGTGCTTGATCGATATAGGCCACGCGCAAGGTATCGCGTGAACCCAGATAACGCTGATAAAAACTGGAATTGAGAATTGCAGCGGCGCCATGGGTCAGTGACCAGATCGACGCCAGATAGTCACGCACCGACATGCGGCTATGAATTGAAACCAGATAACTTTCTGTCATGCGGATGATCAGGCGTAAACGCTGTTTGCGTACCTGATACAGTTCACTGAATAGATGCTGAATTCCCACGCCAGTCGTCGACAGACGTTCTTCAATCTGATGGAACAGCACCGTACGTTCCGGATGATGTAAATGGTGCAACATAAAGAAGGCCAGATGTTCAGGAAAAGCTTTATCACTATCCTGAATCATTTCCAGCAACATGCGCTCATTACGGATAATCAGCAACATATACAGTTCATCTTTACTCTGAAAATGTTTATAGAGTGTCCCTTTGGCCAGATCAAGTTCAGCAGCAAGCGCATCTAGCGTCATTCCTGCTTCACCATTTTCCAGCAGGAGCTGCTCTGCGACTTGAAAAATCAAGGTTTCTCTTGCTCGAAACTGAGCCTGACGATCCATCTTCACCCTATAAACTCTCTTGTACTTTATATAACTTTATTTACTTTAAATTTAGAAGATTTTCAAAGTTCTGCTTTGTGATAGAAGCCATTTCTTCTAGCGACTTATCATATACATCACAAAGCGCTTTGGCTACATAAGGAACGTATTTAGGTTCGTTAGATTTACCACGATATGGCATCGGCGCAAGATAAGGACTATCGGTTTCAATCAGTACACGATCCAGCGGAACCTGTTTGGCCACATCGCGCAGATCCTGGGCATTTTTAAACGAGATAATCCCGGAAAATGAGACATAATAACCGCAGTCTAAAACCGCTTTGGCAGTTTCCCAATCTTCAGTAAAGCAATGCAAGATGCCATGCGTGGATTTTTCCGCACGAATAATATCCACGGTATCATGCTTGGCAGCACGGGTATGTACCACCACCGGTTTCCTGGTCATTTGCGAAGCATGGATATGACGGGCAAAGCAGGCTTTTTGTTCTTCGACAAAATCTGTACTGTGATAATAATCCAGACCGGTTTCACCGAGTGCCCAGACTTTTTCAGGCTGTGCCAGCTCGACCAGATATTCGGTCGTGGCACGCGCCATGGTCGCAGCATCTTCGCAAGGATGTACCCCAACGGTATAACCGACATCCGGGTGACGCGCGGCAATTTTCGCCAGCGCGATATGATCATCCAGATCGACCGAGATACTCATGAACCTGGATACACCCGCTTCACGGGCCTGTGCGAGTGCCTGATCCAGATCACCGTTATACGGCGTTAAATCCAGCATCGTTAAATGACAATGGGTATCTACAAACACAATGCGTTCCTACCACAGCTAAATGAACTACATAGTGTAACTTTTACGCCCTTCAGATTTAAGACCTGCAACCAGACGATCTGCTTCATTTTTGAAATAAACACCCTTTTCACCGCTTAACTGGATGCCAAAGCCTTGTGGCTTGATGCCATTCTGCTTTTGCGAGACCCAGATCACTTTACCGGTTAAAGGAATTTTCTGGGTCTGTTCAGGCAAAGTGGTCAATACAAAAACTTCTTCACCCAGCTTGACCGGCTGCTTGGACGGAATAAACAGTCCACCACCCCATACATAAGGCATATAGCTGGCAAACAGTGTTTCAATATCAGGAATATTGGCCTGAATAATACCGCCCATACGTGGTTGCATGTGATTTCCCCTTAATTAAAGATTCATCAGCTTGATAAACAGCTCATCGATCACCAGATTGCTTTGAACATTCTGCTCGAGATATTGCTTGGAACGCTGAAAATCTTCATAAATTTTAAAAAGTGCTGCTAATGAATATTGTTCGGCAAGCACATTAAACTCAAGATCAATGTTTTTCACCGTTTGATTGAGCTTGACACAAATTAAATCGGACAACAAGTATTCAAACATGGGAGCAAATTCACCAAAGCTCAGGCTTTTGTTCCATTTGGTCGCAATTGCAAGCGGCATATTTTTTTGCATCACCAGTTTTTGCCAGTCTTGCAGGAATTCCTGACGCAGTGGCAGCCATGAACTTTGTGCAACCTCGAGTGCTTGTAAGGGCATCTGATTGGACAGGTTCATCAATAACTGTTGCTGGCTAGTGCCCGCATCTGGCAACTGTGCCTGAACATAATCACTAAATTGTTCTGCAGAAATCCGGTCTAAGGCAAAATGCTGCAAGCGACTCCGTATCGTTGCAGGCAATTTTAAATAATGATCTGCCAGCAAAATAATGACCGTATTGTCACCGGGTTCTTCTAGCGTTTTCAATAATGCATTGGCAGAGGAGATATTTAAGGCTTCCGCAGGTTCAATTACAATCACTCGCCAGCCATCGACGGTCTGCTGCACAAAAGGCAACAGATCACGAATCTTTTCAATCTTGATTTTGGCATTCTGTTTTTTATTGTCTTCGTCGGTGCTGATATGCACATAATTGGGATGCGTATCAGCCTTGAGCCATTGGCAACTGCCACATTCGCCACATGCACCAGAAGACTGCCGATTCAGACACAAGACCCAAGCCAGAAACTGCTGGCTAAATGCCTCCTTGCCACAGCCTTTTTTGCCATAAAACAATAAACCATGCCCAAGCTTGGGAAAACGTCCGGTCAGCGTTTCCCAAACCTGTTGCTGCCATGGATAAATCTGTGCATTGACATCAAAAGGCATGTATTCAACTCTTCTTAAGCAAAATGAGAAAGATCCATTTGATTCAATCGATCCAGATCTTCTTGAGTATCCACACCCGGTGGCAAATTGGCTTCAGCCACGGCAATCGCAATACGGTGACCATTTTCCAGTACCCGCAATTGCTCTAGGGATTCCAGTTTTTCCAGACCCCCCATCTCCCAAGTGACATATTCTTGAAGCAGTTTTACACGGTAAGCATATAAACCTAAATGACGATAGGCCTGATTATGCAGTTTTGCTTCAGCCAGTTTCGCGCCATCACGGTCATAAGGAATGGTGGCACGGCTAAAATACAAAGCTTGATTATGTTTGGACATCACCACTTTAACAATGCTGTCACGCTTAAATTCGTCTAGTTGATGAATCGGCTCACATAGCGTCGACATCGAAGAATCCGGTTGATCTTCTAGAAGTTGTGCCACCTGTTTCACCAGTTGTGCCGGCAATAAAGGCTCATCACCCTGCACATTGACAATAATATCGTGACTGTCCCAGCCTTTGATCCGCGCTACTTCACTGAGGCGGTCTGTCCCAGAAGGATGATCCACCGAAGTAATCACCACATCAACACCTTCGGCACGACAAACCTCAGCAATACGCTGATCATCGGTCGCCACACACAAATCATCAAAACCTTGTACTTTTTTGGCTTGATCCACCACACGCAGAATCATGGGACGACCATGAATGTCCAGCAAGGGTTTACCCGGCAAACGTGAACTGGCAAAACGTGCAGGAATAACAATGTGTTTCATACTGAATAAGCCTTAAGAAATTTGAATACCGTATTGTTGTAACTGTTGCTGCAAGACCGTATAGCAGGCTGGCGATAATACTGCATCGACTGGCACCACCCAGATATCCTGCTTAAAATCGGGATATTGTTTCAGTAATGCCATAATCTTGACTGCGTCTTTTTCCGTGGTAATGATCGGATTGGCATCATCAAACTGTAGATCCTCAATGTCATAATCATGATGATCGGGAAATTCATGACACTGGAATTGTTCTATGCCCAGATTTTTCAGGGTCTGATAAAAGCGTTGCGGAAAACCGATTCCCACCACGGCATAAAAAGCCGACTGAGAATCGAAGATTTTATTGTTGTCTTGATTGAGTAGATAAGGCTGTGATGCAGCCAGATGCATATATAGCTCAGAACTTGGACTTGCCGAATGTTCAATTACCGTTCCTGTTTCCAAGCGTGTCACCGGTTCACGCAGATAGCCTTCCGGAAGCAGTTTTTGGTTGCCCAGACCGCGATTATTGTCCAGTACAATCCATTCAATCTGACGATTTAAAGCCCAGTGCTGCAAACCATCATCACAAATAATCAGATCCAACTGATGTCTTTGCAGTAACAGTTCAATACTTTTTTGCCGGTTTGGCCCTACGGCCATCGGCACGCCCGTCGCCTGTACAATCAAGGCAGGCTCATCACCGACGACCTCAGGCAAGGTATTAAAATCCACATAAGCCGGAAATGGACCTTTGCCGCCATAACCACGGCTAATCACTCCAACTTTTACACCTTGTTGAGTTAAATAATCAACCAGATGAATCAGCAAAGGGGTTTTACCACTACCACCGACAGTGATATTGCCAATCACCATGACCGGAACCGGAGCACTATAGCTTGTCTTGATCCCTTTCTGGTACAGCCAGCGATTGCTGACAAAACCTAAACGATACAAGCATGACAAAGGACGCAGCACCACCAGCCACTTTGCCTGTGCATTCCAAGCATCCTGAATGATTTGCGCCAATGCCATAACTTATTGTTCCTCAAAATTACGTTGATGCAGCTGATAATAAGCCCCATGCAATGCAATCAGTTCTGCATGAGTCCCTTGCTCGACAATACACCCCTGATCCATGACCACAATACGATCCGCATTTTCAATCGTCGATAAACGGTGTGCAATCACAATGGTTGTACGATCTTGCATGGCCTGATCAAAGGCACGCTGAATAAAGTATTCGGATTCATTATCCAGGGCACTGGTTGCTTCATCCAGAATCAGAATAGAGGCATTTTTCAAAATCGCACGTGCAATCGCGATGCGCTGACGCTGACCACCAGACAGATTTAAACCTTGAGCACCCAGTTGGGTATCATAACCTTTTGGCAGAGCCATAATAAAATCATGTGCATAAGCGGCTTTTGCTGCTGCAATAATATCTTCATCAGTCGCACCTTCGAGCTGACCATAGGCAATATTTTCCCGCACAGTCCGATTAAACAGCACCACTTGCTGATTCACCATCGCAATCTGGGTACGCAAGGCAGTCAGCTCAAAGTCTTCAATCGGTTTCTGATCCAGTAGAAGCTGACCTGACGTTGTATCCTGATAACGTACCAGCAAATTCACCAGTGAGCTTTTACCGGCACCGGAACGCCCAACCAGAGCAACCGTTTCACCAGCTTTTACCTCTAAATTAAAATCACGAATGGCATGATGACCATCATCATAAAACAGGTTGACATCTTTAAACTGAATATTACCTTTTAAGCTATCGCTTAAAGTCCCGGTATTTTTTTCTTCGGGCATGTCCAGCAATTCAAATACCGAATGCGCTGCGGCCATACCCCGTTGAATTTTTTCATTGATATCGGTTAAAGCCTTGATTGGTCTTGCCAACATGCCCGCAGCCGTAATATAAGCCACAAATTCACCGGCAGAGGTATCGCCAAGGATCTGTGGACGCAAGGCAATAAACATGACAATACTGAGTGAAATAGACATGATCAGCTGAACCACAGGACTGTTCAACTGCTGCACAGCGACCATTTTCAAGCCACGACGCAAGTTTTCCAGCGAGTTCTGCTTAAAGCGTTCCTGCTCGTAACTTTGGCCGCCAAAACCCTTGACGATCAGGTTGGCATTGACCGTTTCCTGAACCACATGGTTGACATCCCCCATGGTATCTTGCACTTGCTGTGACAATTTACGCATCCGTCTAGCTGCCTTACTGATCACAAAGCCAATGACGGGTGCAAAAATCAGGATACACATGGTCAGACGCCAGTTGCTATATAGCAGATAGCCTAATAGCGCAATCGTAATCAAACCTTGTTGCAACAGGGTTCTTAACGCTTCTGTTGAGGCAGCGGTCAGTTGTTCCACGTTATACATGATCTTGGCAGTAATATGCCCGCTGGTATTGTCCAGATAATACTGAGACGGTAAACGCAGCAGTTTTGCAAAAACTTCCTGACGGATATTGAACACCAGATTACGGGAAATCACCGCAGTAAAATACCCCCCCATGAATAATCCCAGCCCACGAAAGAACATCAGGACAACCACTAAAAACGGGAAAAGCGAAGTGAAACTCTGGTCTTTGTCTTGAATGGCCTCAATAATATATTCCAGTAATTTAGCCACAGAAACTTCTGTAGCCGCATTAATAGAAAAACCGAGCAGGACAAGCAATCCGATGCCCCAAAAGGGTTTTAAATAACTTAAAAGGCGAAGATAGACCTTAAAATCGTGCTTCACTAATAACCTCGGGTAGGTACTTTGGTACTGATATTAATATTGACAAAGCCGAGCTGCCCGGCCACATCCATAACGCGAATCACGTCCTGATGGCTGGCTTTCGCGTCAGCGGCAATGACGAACATTAAATCACGGCGTTCATTAGAAATCTGTTTAATTGCAGTATTTAAATCTGCGACTTCTTTACTGGCCAAGGATTGACCATTGACTGCATAATGACCATTGGCATCCACAATCACTTCAACTTTCTGATCATAACTTTTAGGCGGAACACCCTGCGCATCTGGCAAGGTCAAGTTCATACGGCTCATTTGGCTAAATGTTGTCGATAACAGTAAAAAGACCAGAATAAACAGCAGACAATCAATCATAGGGGTCAGATTAATATGCACATCTTCAACCTGGTTGCGTTTGAATTTCATCATCCGCCTCCTAGCTGGCTTTTTGCATATCTTGGTCTATATCTGCAATATTGCGATAAAAAAGATCCGCATGAAACAAGGTCGCCTGCTGTTCAAGCTCCGCCACATATTCCTGAACCAGTCGCTGGAAGTAACGATGGGCAAAAAGTGCCGGAATCGCAATCAGCATCCCGGCTGCTGTGGTAATCAAGGCTTTGGAAATACCTGGCATCATCAATACCGGATCACTCCCAGTCCCCACATCGATCATCAGAAAAGATTCGATAATCCCAAGCACAGTCCCCAACAAACCCAGCAATGGCGCCACAGCACTTAAGGTTCCCAGAAAGTTAATATTCTTTTCCAGATAACCAATTTCCTGCGATGCCATCACTTCCATTTGTGCACGGGCATACTGTTCGCCCTGCGGCTTGCTGGCATAGCCTGCTGCAAATACCCGGCCTAAAGTACTGTGCTTCAATTCTGTACTTTGTTGAATTTTTTGCATGACTTGTGATGCATTTTGCACTGGACTCATCAGAAGTGTAGACGGAAGTACCGCTTTCCTCTTCAGGCGAATCAGGCGCTCGATCGAAATCGCCAACATAAAGATAGAACACAAGACCAGTGGCAGCATGAGCCAGCCACCCGCTTTAACCAATTCCCACATCTAATTTATTCCCCAATAAAAAAAATATATAAATTATTCATCTTCTAAAATAGAAAGAATGCCATCCAGCTCTTCTAAAGAATGATAACTAATGACTAATTTTCCTTTACCTTGTTTGTTATAGTCAATTTTCACATCAGCACTGAAACGCTCTGAAAGGCGCTGGGTCAATTGCTGAATATCCGGTGCAAGCGCTTGTTTTACTTTTTCTTGTTTAGGTGCATTAAAATCACGGACTAACTGCTCGGTTTGACGAACAGACAAGCTTTTTTCAATCACGATATCAGCGACTTTGAGCTGGTCTTTTGCCTTCAGCGTTAGAATCGCACGCGCATGCCCCATATCCAGCAGGCCTTGCTGCATAAAGTCTTTCACTTCTTCAGCCAGACTGAGCAGGCGAAGTAAATTACTGACCGTAGTACGTGCCTTGCCGACTGTGTCTGCAATTTCCTGATGGCTTAGACCAAATTCCTCATGGAAACGTTGCAGAGCCATGGCCTGATCAATCGGATTCAGATCCTGACGTTGGATGTTTTCAATCAGAGCCAATGCAATCGCGACCTGATCCTGAAGTTCGCGCACAATCGCAGGAATTTCAGTCAGACCTGCCAACTGCGCTGCACGCCAACGACGTTCACCGGCAATAATTTCATAAGGATAGCGTTCGTCATCGACCGGACGAATCACAATCGGCTGCATAATGCCGTGTTTTTCAATCGATGCCGCCAGCTCTTGCAAGTCTTGCTCGTTGATATAACGGCGCGGCTGGTATTCACCACGCTTGAGCAGGTTCACATCAATCTGTTTGAGCTGACCATGATCAAGACCTTGGGCTTCCATCTGTAATTTTTCTTTTTGAATTGAGCCTAGCAAGGCATCCAAGCCACGACCTTTAGCGAGTCCACGTTTCTTGACAGTCATGCTTTACTTCCTTTTTTCACTTTGCTTTTCTTTAATACTTCAGCTGCCAGATTTAAGTAAGCAACTGCACCCTTTGAGCTTTTTTCAAAATAAATCACCGGCAAACCGTGTGCTGGTGCTTCAGCCAGACGAATATTGCGTGGAATCACGGTGTCATACAGTTTTTTACCGAAATATTGTTCTAATTCTTCAGAGACATCACGGGTCAAGGCATTACGCGCATCATACATGGTACGTAATACACCGACTATTTGCAGGTCTGGATTCAATGCTTGCTGAATCCGATCGATGGTCTGGGTCAAATCAGCCAGACCTTCCAGTGCATAATATTCACACTGCATCGGAATCAGCACACCATCAACCGCTGCCAAAGCATTCACTGTAATCAGGCTCAGACTTGGCGCACAATCAACAATAATATAATCAAATGACTTTTCGACTTCTTGCAATGCATCACGCAGGATGAATTCACGTCCTTCTTGATCTGCAATTGCCAGCTCAACCCCAGCCAGATCACGGTTGGCACCCAGAACCTTATAACCGACCTCTGCCTTGGCGATCGCCGTTTCAATCGGCACTTCACCCAGCAATACATCGGTGACCGAATAGAGCAAGTCATTCTTTTGAATGCCCGACCCCATGGTTGCATTGCCTTGCGAATCCATATCGACCAGCAAAACGCGCTTTTTTAACACAGCTAAAGATGCTGCCAAATTTACTGCGGTTGTGGTTTTACCAACACCACCTTTTTGGTTTGCAATCGCAATAATTTGTGCCATGTTGCCCCCAATCCCTTTAAAATTCTTAAATACGTTTTAATAGCAGTAAATGACGCTGTTCGTCTAAGCGCGGAACTTTAAGTTCAATAATCTCACAACTAAATTCATTTTTTAAAGCAGTGACTTCATCTTCAGGAATTAAGCCTTTCATTGAGGCAATAATGGTCTGTTCATGCATATACGGTTTAGAGGCATCCACAAAGTCAGTCAGAGATGCAAACGCACGACTGGTAATCACATCAAATTGACCCAGCTCGTTAATGCTGTCTTCATTTTCTACACGCGTTTGCACCGCAATGACATTTTTAAGTTTCAGATCGGCAATAAACTGCTTCAGGAAACGAATTTTTTTACCGTTTGAATCGAGTAATACACATTCACGCTCGGGCTGACATAAAGCAATGATCATGCCCGGCATACCGCCACCCGTACCGATATCGAGCAGACGGCCCGCTGGCAGATCTTTTAGAATGCTGAGACTGTCCAGCAGATGCTTGACCAGCATTTCTTTCGGATCACGGATCGCAGTTAAATTATATGCTTTGTTCCACAGCACCAAAGCGTCCTGATACTTGAGTAATAAATTCAAAGCTTCTTCAGATAGCTCTAAACCCAAAGCCTGGCTACCCTGCTTTAGTTCTTGAAAAAACATGTGCATAAACAATCTACGCTCGAAAAAGTTAGGTGGAAGTATACCGTTTTCTATATCTTGTCATAGTAGGCAGTGCTTAGTGAATATTCACTTAAACAGACTTAGCTTCACGGATTGCCAAATCCAGTGCTGTCAAACGCTCGGGAGTTCCTACATCAACCCAAATACCTGTCAATTTTGAGGCAGCAACTTGATTATTCAACATCGCAGCCTTTAATAAAGGCGCCAGAGGACGCTTTCCAGCCTCTAAGCCTTCAAACATTTTCGGATCAAGTACGGATATACCGCTAAACGTCAGATTTTCACCCTCGACCTGCTGATCAAAGGTATAAGCCTTCCCTTCTGCAAGGGTGAAATCACCCTCTGGATGTTGCTGCGGATTTTCGACCAAGACCAGATGTGCCAAATTATCGTTCAGATCAACATCTAATAAAGGTGCAAAATCCATTGTGGTCCAGACATCACCATTTAATAGGATAAAAGGCTGATTACCCAAAAGCGGCAAGGCATGAATGATCCCGCCTGCCGTTTCCAGACCTTCACCTTCATGTGACCACAGAATCTTGACACCAAACTGTGAGCCATCACCCAGGGCTTGTGCCAGTTTTTCACCGAGCCATGCAGTATTGATCACGATTTCAGTGACGCCAATCGCAGCCAGTTTCTCGATATGCCAGACAATCAGCGGCTTGCCACCGACTTCAAGCAAAGGCTTTGGGGTATGCAGCGTTAAAGGCCGCATACGATTACCGAGGCCTGCGGCTAAAATCATCGCTTTCATTTAGGCAGCCACCTCATATGAACCATATTTTGCTTCAAAAGCCGGCATCACTTTTTCATGCATAAACTGCATAAAAGGCTGCAATTCTGGATAAGGTTTAGATTCTTCTAATAAATACCACATCACCCGTGGTAAATCTTTTAAATAACCGGACTTACCATCACGTTCAAACAGACGCACAAAAATACCCAGAATTTTGATATGACGTTGAATCGCCATCATATCGGCATCTTTCTTGAACTGCTCAAAATCACGGTCTTCTTTGGCTGAGGCTGGCAATAAATTATAAAAGGCTTCAAACCAGCGATAGACACGATCAGCATTCCATTGCACATAAGCATCACGGGTAATCGAGATCAGATCGTAGGTATCCGCACCAATCACCGCATCCTGAAAATCAATCACACCGAGTTCGGTTTCATTGTCAATTTTCATCAGATTACGGCTATGAAAATCACGATGCACAATCACTTGTGGCTGCGCCAGCGCTGCATTGGCCAGAATCGCAAAGCTACGTTTGATCAAGGCACTTTCTGATTCAGTCGGCTGGATCTTTAAGGCTGGCAACATCCAGTCAGTCAGCAGCTGCATTTCTGAGATCAGTTTTTCATAAGAGTATTCCGGAAAATGTCCTTCTCCAGCAATTGATTGCAGTTGAATCAGCTGCTTAAAGCTTTGCTCATAATAAGTATCCACCGTCTCTTCATTCAGCAGATTGGAAAGCAGGACATCGCCAAAATCTTCGAGCAGCAAAAAACCATTTTCCAGATCTTTAGCGACAATATGCGGAACACGCACGCCATGCGCATCAAAAAATTCATCAATCGTCACAAAAGGCACACAATCTTCTTTTTCTGGTGGTGCATCCATCAGCATAAATGTTTTATTATTCAGTTTGATTCGTGCATAACGACGGAAGCTGGCATCACCTGCTAAAAAATGAGTTTCAAATTGATCTGAACCGAGTACAGAGGCAATCCAAGATTGTATCAATTGTTCGCGTTGTGTATTCATTTGCAATTAATTCTAATACAGGCTGAGTTTTTAAAGTGCTAAGTGTAGCTACTTATCAACTTTTTCTCTATGATGCGACAATAATTAATTGCGATAAAAGCATGATTGGTTAATGAGACAAATGAAGCATCACTTTAAAATCAACCCTCTAGCGACTGCGATCTTAACCCTTTTATGTGGCAGCTCAGCCTCAAGCTATGCTGCATCAACTGTCTCATCCGATGTAAATGCAGAACAACTCAAACAGCGCATTAATGAGACCTATCCAGGTGAAGCCTTCTTTTCACAATACTATGTCGATAAATCCTCGGCTGAAGCGCAGCAACGCCAGGGACAGTATTTAAGTTCGGCTTATTGTGAAGGTGCCTGGGTTACCCCGATTGCCCCAGATGCAGCAACCGTTGCGCCAGATCAGGCTACATCCACCATTACTGCAGATTATGGTCACTACAATCCAGCAGGTGACTCTTATTTAGAAGGCAATGTCATCATTGACCAGCAAGGTCGCCAGATTCGTGCCGAACGAGTGACCATTGATCAGACCCAGACCTATGCCAAAGCAGCAGGTCAGGTACAGTTAGCACAAGGCGGTCTGATCTCACAAAGTGATGATATTAACTATAATTTAAAAACCCAACAGGGCGATTTAAACAACAGTTTCTATATTGCAGAGCAGCAACATGCCCACGGTCGTGCAGAAAAGATTGCCAAAACATCGACTGATACCATAGAACTGGAAAATGCCACTTACTCTACCTGCCCGCCTGAGCAAAAGCCGACCTGGAAAATACAGGCAGAAAAGATCAAGCTGAATCAGGAAACCGGACGTGGTGAAACCCGCAATACCAAACTGTATGTCAAAGACGTTCCGGTATTGGCAATACCTTATTTCAACTTCCCGATTGATGACCGCCGTACTACCGGCATTCTAACGCCAACTTTTGGTTTTACCAATGATGGCGGACTTGAACTCGGTGTTCCTGTTTATCTGAATTTGGCCCCACAGTATGATGCTACCCTCACGCCGCGCTATATTGGTGATCGTGGTGCCATGCTAGATGGCGAGTTCCGTTATCTGACAGAAAATTATGGTGAAGGTCGCATCTGGGGTGGCTATCTACCTTCGGATGAAAGTTATGATAATGAGGATCGTAAAAGCTTACATTACTTGCATAATTGGCAAATCAACGATCAGTTCTCGACCAATCTGGAATATAATTACGCCTCAGACAAAGATTACTTTGCCGACTTGGACAATAACCCGAACTCAAAAACTGACTTAAACCTGCGCCGCGCCTGGGAAGTCAATTATAAAAATGGTATTCCCGGCTTAAAGGCACAATTCAAAGTCGAAGATTTCCAGACACTCGATCCAACTGTACTGGATGAAGATCGTCCTTATGCACGTTTGCCACAGCTTTTAGTCAATTATAAAACTGGCAATCCACTCGGATTACAGCTTGAGTTTAATAACGATACTGCTTATTTCCAGAAAGACCTGAGAAATTTTGCTGATATCCCTCAAAATGATGACAAGATTTATCAACCAAGTGGCACCCGCATCTATAACGACTTTTCGGTGCGTTATAATCACTATAACCCGTGGTCGTTTTTTATTCCGGAAGCATCTGTACGCAACATCAATACCTTCTATGATGAGAAAACCCGAGACCGTGGTGGTTCTAGTGAAAGCCAGTCCATTGTGGTGCCACAATTCACACTGGACACCGGCTTAATTTTCGAAAAAGAAGGCACCTATTTACAGACCTTAACGCCTCGTCTGTTCTATGCCTATTCACCTTATGAAAACCAGCAGAATCAACCTAACTTTGATTCAGTCGTTGCTTCGATTAATTATGATCAGCTTTTCAGTGCGCGTCGCTTCTATGGCAACGACCGCTTGGAAGACAATAACTTTGCCTCTTTAGGCCTGAGTTATAGCCTGTTTAATGAAGAAGGTCTGGAACGCCTACGCGCGAGTGTCGGTCAAAGTTTCTTCTTTGAAGATCGCCGTGTCACACTGGAACAGGATGCAGACAAATTTGACCGTGAAAGCCATACAGGGCCTGTCATTCAGCTCACCAGTCAGCTATCGAATAATGTCCATGTCAATTTAAACTCCAGCTGGATGTCGAATGGTCAAAATGCGCAGCGTGATGTGCAGGTTTATTATACTGGCGATCAGGGCAATCTATACAACGTCGGCTATTTCTATCGTAAAGATATTCCGAACCGTCAAGACCGTTATGATCATATCGTCGGCTCCTTTATTCAGCCGCTTGCCAACAACTGGCGTCTGGTAGGACATGCGCAGTTTGACCTCGACAATAGTGTCGCACGAGAATATTTACTTGGGGTCAACTATGAGTCATGCTGTTGGGGAGTTTCTGTATATGGTCGTTCATATTACAATGACTTAGACGACGTTAATGATTCAAACGTCAAAGCCAAACGCGCTATTATGGCCGAGGTCAGCCTGAAAGGCTTAGGTGGGTTAAGCAGCAAACTCACCTCATTACTAGAAAATCGCATTCTAGGTTTTAACAATATCAATCAAACTTGGACAGAACGTTAATGAAGACAAAACAGTTAAAACAAATTTTTAAAGCGACTGCACTTGCGCTATGCCTTTCTTCAGCGATGACGACGTTTGCTGTTGCCCAACCTAAAGATGAAGTTGTAGCTGTGGTCGACAATAGTATCATTCTGCGTAGTGATCTGGCTCAAGGTGTAGCCGAGATTTCTCATCAGCTGCAAAAGCAAAATCAGACAGTTCCACCCCAACAATTTCTTGAGCAACAAGCCTTAGAGCAGCTCATTATTCGTCAGGCACAACTTGAACAAGTTAAACGCTACAATATTCGTCCCGATGAAAAATCCCTGAATGACGCAGTACTGAAAGTTGCCCGTGATTCGGGCTCAACCAGTCTGGAAGCTTTCCAGCAAAAACTGGATGCCATGGCGCCCAATACCTATGCTTCTTTACGCAACCGTATTGCGGAAGATTTAGCGCTGAATCGTTTACGTCAACAAGTCGTGACTTCACGGATTCAAATCACAGACCAGGATGTTAAAAACTTCCTAAATACCCCGCAAGGTCAGGCTTTACTCGGCAGCCAGGTACATGTGCTGCATTTACGTGTAAGCGGCGAAAATGCGGAACAGATTGCTACACAGGTAAAGCAAGAGCTGAATACCAGCAATGATATTCAGGCGATCAGCAAAAAATACAGCACTGGCGGCATTAAAGTCGAAGCTGCTGACATGGGCGTGAGAAGCCTGTCAGAAATTCCGGCAGAACTGGCTGCACGTGTCACGACCCTACAGCCAGGTCAAACCTCTGAACTCATTCCGGTTGCTGATGGGGTACATGTACTCAAGCTACTAGAACGTAAAGGTGGCGAACAAAAAGCCCTGGTTCCTCAATACTTGACCCGTCACATCCTGATTCAACCCTCTGAAGTAGTCAGTCCGGAAAATGCCAAACAGATGATTGACAGTTTATATAGCCGCCTGCAACAAGGCGAAGATTTTACTGTTTTAGCTTCAACCTTCTCCAATGATACCGGTTCAGCACGTGATGGTGGCAGTCTTGGCTGGGTAAGCCCTGGGGTAATGGTGCCTGAGTTTGAACAGCAAATGAAAAGCACCCCAGTGGGGCAGTTCAGTAAACCGTTTCAATCCCAGTTTGGCTGGCATATCCTGCAAGTCAGCGAAACACGTCAACAGGATATGACAGAGGAATATCAAGAACGTATGGCCCGTCAATTACTTGGTGAACGTCAGTTTGATGCCGAGCTGGACAGCTGGTTACGTGAAACACGTAGCAATGCCTATGTAGAAATCAAAGATCCACAACTGGATCCTAAACGTAATCGTTAAGCCCAGATCCATTTTAAAAAGCCAGCGCTAGATTGCTGGCTTTTTAATTTTTATCCATGCAAAACTTACAGGCATAAAAAAACCTCTCGATGAGAGGTTTTTTTAATTTTCAGACTCGATTAACGATTATTTTCGTCGTCTTGAGTATCTTCAAATTTAGTATCGTTGTCAAAGCCAGCGCCTTGACCACCAAAGCCACCTTGACCACCGAAGCCAGCACCTTGACCGCCACCGAAGCCGCCTTGACCACCAAAGCCACCACCTTGACCACCAAAGCCAGCGCCTTGACCGCCACCGAAGCCACCTTGACCACCAAAACCAGCACCTTGACCGCCACCGAAGCCACCTTGACCACCGAAGCCAGCGCCTTGACCGCCACCGAAACCACCAGTAGTACCTTGACCGCCAAAGCCAGCACCTTGTGGACCAGCAGGCGCACCAGCAGGACGAGGATTACGTGCAGGCACTACAGTTGAAATTGCATGCTTATAAACCATTTGGCTTACTGTATTTTTTAATAAAACCACGTATTGGTCGAAAGACTCGATATGACCTTGTAATTTAATACCGTTTACCAGAAAGATAGATACTGGGATACGTTCCTTACGGAGAGAATTCAAGAATGGATCTTGTAAAGTTTGACCTTTAGACATGTTATAACTCCAAAAAAAAATTAAAAATCAGCGCAAAAACTATCTCTATTTTTCAATTAAAAATTATAAAAAAGATAGTCCCTAAATTTTGCTTTATCCGTGACAGTTTCGCAAGTCTTGTTGAGCCTGCTGTAGCGTAAAATATGTTGTAAATTTATGCTTTTCTTGCAAAGACCTCAGCCACGTATATTGACGTTTTGCAAGTTGTCGTGTCGCAAATAAAGCTTTATCCTCCATTTCCTGTTGCTTTTCCTTGGTTTTGTCAGCATTTTTTAAGAATTCTATAGCTTGACGGTAACCTACCGAACGCATAGAAGGTAGATTTTCATTAAAATCGTATTTTTCAATTAAACTAACAACTTCATTTAAAAAACCGTTTTTCCACATCATTTGCAGACGTTGTTCAATACGCCCGTGTAATTCTAACCGATCTGGCATAAGTGCATAGTTATAAAAACTGTAACGATATGGTAAGTTTTTAGGTTGCTCTGCCTGTAGTTTTGTAATCGGCTCACCGGTCAGTTTAAACACTTCTAAGGCACGAATAATACGCTGCTTATCACTAACCTTGAATTTCTCCGCAGCAACGGGATCTACGGCACTTAATTCTGCATAAACAGCCTCCCAACCTTCTCGCTCGCCTTTGGCTTCAATTTCAGCACGAATCGTATAGTCGGCACTGGGCAGATTATCTGACAACCCCTCAAGTAAGGCTTTAAAATACAGCATGGTTCCACCCACCAATATCGGTGTTTTACCACGTGCATGAATATCATCAATTAACCGGCAAGCATCTTCAACAAAGTTTGCCGCAGAATAGACTTCGAGTGGACTGATAATATCGATCAGATGGTGCGGATAGCGCGCCAGTTCCTCTTTAGAAGGCTTGGCTGTACCAATATCCATTTCCCGATAAACCAGCGCAGAATCGACCGAAATCAGCTCGAATTTTCCCTGCTCATACAGTTCACATGCCAAAGCGGTTTTACCACTTGCAGTTGGCCCCATTAAATTGATGACCGGCAATTGATTGGACATGTAAAACTACTCTCCTCGAGCAAAAAGTTTGTCTAGTTGATTCAATGGAAAAGCGCGCCAAGTCGGACGGCCATGATTACATTGACTGGCAAATTCAGTGTGTTCCATCTGACGCAGTAAAGCATTCATTTCAGACAGGCTTAAAATGCGATGCGCACGTACTGCACCATGACAGGCCATACCTGCCAGAATCTGGTCACGTTTCTGCAATAGACCCTGTACCTGATCATTCGGATCCAGATCATTTAACAGCTCGGGAATCAGTGCATCAAAATCTGCTTTGTGCAAAATGGCAGGTACGCCACGCACAATCACCTGTTCATCACCATACTGGTCAATTTCAAGCCCCAAACGCATTAACTGCTCTTTGAGTTCTTCGACCCGCATCGCCTGCATTCGAGTGATGTTGACCACTTTGGGAATCAGCAATTGCTGTGATGTCCAGAATTCAGGTTTATCCCAAGCCGATTTCATTTGCTGCAAGACAATCCGCTCATGTGCTGCATGCATATCCACAATGATCAGCCCTTCGGTATTTTGTGCCAGAATATAAATCCCATGTAACTGGGCAATCGCAATCCCGAGTGGATGTTCATCGACTTTGGCCTGTATATGACTTTGCAAGGCTTGCTCTGCAACTTGTGGCTCATAGGCAGACGCTTGATCACGCAGCGGTGCCAGATAGCTTTGCAGGGCATTATTCAGCTGCTGCGAGCCTGCATAAGACGCATTATAGTCTCGCGCATAATGTACCGTTTGCGGCCGCGAAGATTCAAAGTCGGTCAGGACATCCGATGCCTCATTTTCATCTTTAGCAGCTACAGGTAGGTTAGAGGATAATTGCTGCTGCGCATGCGCAGTCTGGTGCAGGCTAAACTGTTCCTGATAACGCGGTTGCGGTACAAGTGCAACAGGTTCATCATCAACTTTCATCGCAGTTGCTAAATCAGCAGTTGCCGTCTGGAATTGTGCCAGAGTTTCTTTGGCATAATGCCGTACAAACTCATGTACTTCACGCTGATTCAGAAAGCGAATTTCATGCTTAGTGGGATGGACATTGACATCAACATTTTCAGGATCAACTTCTAAAAACAGCAAATAAGCCGCATGTTGATGGCCATGCAAAATGCCATCATAAGCCATCCGCAAGGCATGAGAAATGGTTTTGTCTTTGACAATCCGGCCATTGACATAGACATATTGCAAGTCGGCCTGTGCACGCGCATCTGAGGGATGACCAAGCCAGCCTGATAAACGCATGTTTATACTGTCAGCATCGATCCAATAAGCATTTTCAGTGAACTGACGACCCAATAACTGCTGTACCCGCTGGAAACGTAAAGCACCGCTGTCCGCCACGGGTAAATTCAGCTTGATGCTTTCATTATGTTCCAGCACAAACCGGATATCAAAATGCGTCAGTGCCATACGGCGTACAATTTCTTCAATGTGGCCAAATTCAGTGCCCGGTTTCTTTAAGAATTTACGCCGCGCAGGCACATTAAAAAATAAATCCTGAACCCGGATATGCGTCCCTTTCGAAGCCGCGACCGCTTGAATCTGCTGATGATCAAAAGCCGTACCGTTTACTTCTACCTGATAACCAATGCCATCCTCATTTTGACTGCTGATCATGGTCAGGCGTGAGACTGCTGCAATCGATGCCAGCGCTTCTCCACGAAAGCCTAAACTGCTGATCGCATACAGCTCATCGGCACTCTGGATTTTGCTGGTGGCATGACGCATGACGGCCAATGCCAGATCTTCAGCATGAATACCACGGCCGTTATCCATAATTTCAATTAAGGTACTGCCACCCTGTTCCACCCGGATGATCAGCTCGGTCGCACCCGCATCAATCGAGTTTTCCAGTAATTCCTTGACCACGGATGCCGGACGTTCAATCACCTCACCTGCAGCAATCTGGTTGGCCAGCGCAGGATCAAGGGCACGGATACGGCGTAGGCTTAAATCATTCGACATGTGAAAATTGACGCTCCAAAGCCTCTCGCAAAGCAAGATTAGAGGAAATCAGGCTTGCAGTACGGGTCAGTTCATCTTCAGATTTTAAAATTTCAATAATCAGGTCAGCTTGCGGAATTTCATCGCCACCTTTGGAGGGCCATTCAAATAAAAATAGCGCATTCGGAGTTTCCAGATAATCCCGGATTCCCATCAATTCGAGTTCATAGGGGTCATTCAGACGGTACAGGTCAAAGTGAAAAATATCCTGCCCATTGATCTGATACGGTTCGACCAGCGTATAAGTCGGACTTTTCACCGAACCTTGATGACCCAGCTGTTGCAAATAATAGCGCGTTAAGGTCGTTTTTCCTGCCCCCAAATCACCGATCAGATATACGACTCCCGCAGGGAAATTTTCGGCCAGAACCTTGGCCAGTTTCTGGGTATCGTCTTCATGATTTAAAGTGACATTAAATGAATAAGGCATATTACTCACGACATGATGCAAAAGAATAAATATGATAGCATCGCCACGCTTTAAAAGCCTATTCACCTGTGTGAGAAACTGTATTTTTTCACCATTTCTGTTTCTGAGAGGTTGATCTGCCTGCCATGCATCCGACTGTTGAGTTTAATCCGCCCATGTTAAATGGGGTCAGTGCCAGTAAAGTGTTCTTGCAGGATAGTCTAGATGCACCCCCGACAGTTTTTGCTTATTTATGCACGCAATTTGCGCATATCGCAGCAGATGAATGGCAAGCCCGTTTCGCCAAAGGTCTGGTCTATGATGCGCAGGGCCATCAATTAAGCACAGAAAGTCCATTTCAGGCCAATAGTCATTGTTTTTATTATCGATTTTTGGCACATGAAGTGCATGTTCCTTTTCAACATCAGATTTTATTTGAAAATGAGCATTTCATGGTGATCGATAAACCGCACTTTTTGACCATGAGTCCGACCGGTCAGTATGTACAGGAAACCTTGCTGGTTCGTCTCAAAAAACAAACAGGCAATGAACATTTAACACCGATTCACCGGCTAGACCGTGAAACGGCCGGCGTGGTTCTCATTTCAAAATATGTAGAATCTCGTGGCCTGTATCAACAGATGTTTGCCACACGGCAAGTGCAGAAGACCTACCATGCGATTGCAGCATACAAGGCTGATTTAGAATTTCCATTGATCACACGATTAAGAATGGAAAAAGGTCAGCCCTTCTATACCATGCAGGTGGTCAACGGCGAAGCCAATAGCGAAACGGCAATCCAGCTGTTAGAACATAATAAAGAATGGGCCAAATATGAACTGAAACCACACACTGGCAAACAGCACCAATTACGCGTGCACTTGAATCATCTCGGTATTCCAATTCAGAATGATCCGTTTTATCCACGGATAGCGCACAAAGCCGAAGATGATTTTTCTGCCCCTTTAAGCTTATTGGCCCAACATATTCAATTCATCGATCCGATCACGCAGAAAAGCATGAATTTCAGCTCCAGACTTGAATTGACACTGTAAATCGCTTGTCATTACAGATTATTTTCTAAAATCGGTCGCTTTAAGATTGAATTTCAAACGTAATTGATTAGAATAAAGGCGAAAAGTTAAGTAATTTAAAGCTTTAAAAATATTATGAGAAAAACTGAAGTTTATCAAATTCGCTTGGACTCGCAAGAGAAGAAACAAGCCTTTGCGGTATTTAAGCAATTGGGGATTACGCCAGCTCAGGCCGTGCGTCTTTTTTTCAAACAGGTGGTGATTACCAAATCGATCCCCTTCTCGATTGAAAACCAGAATATTAATCTGGAACAACTGATCCGACTGCGCAAACTGAAGCAAAATGAGATCCAGAATGGGCAAAGCAGCTTGCCAAATTCAACACTCAATTCTCTGGATGATCAGGAAATCCAGCTCGATGATGATCATCTGGATTTATTTGAAGAACTGAATGCCATTTTAGGTGAAAGCGACAAAATTTAACATTGTTGCATTTCCGAACAATTTCTAAAGCCGGCCACTGACAAACTTCGCTATGCTTGATGCTGATAATGAATAAAAAATTAGCATGGAGGATGCAATGCTCGTACGACGCGCTCAATCAGCAGACCTGAATCAGCTTGCGATATTATTCGATGAATATCGACAATTTTATGGCACCTCCTCTAACCCCGAACTCTCCTACCAATTTTTAAAACAACGTTTTGAAGATGGACAGACCGTCATTTTCATTAATACCAAAGATGATACTTTTACCGGCTTTATTATCCTGTATCTGGGTTTTTCTTCGGTGGCCTGCTCGACCTATTATATTCTGGATGATGTCTATATCACCCCGATATTTCGGCGTCAGGGTGCAGCCAGACAACTGATTGATACCGCAATTTTATTTGCCAAACATGAACAGGCCTTAAGAATTACCCTGGAAACCCAAAAGAACAATTACCAATCGCATGAATTGTATGAATCTATGGGATTTATTAAGGATAATGAGTTTCAGACCTATCATTGTTTCCTGAGATAAAATCTGATCGTTCAAATAAACTTGAGAAGAATAACTCAATTATTCTTCTGAACGGAATTTTGCCAAAGCCACCTGTTCTGCATTTAAATAGATCCATTCTCCTTCAGCCAGCTCAGGCAGAGCCAAAGCACCAATTTGAGCACGATGCAATTGCTCGACTTTATTTCCGACGGCTGCCAGCATGCGTTTCACCTGATGATATACCCCTTGATGAATGCTCATTTGCAGACGGCTTTCAGACAGACGTATCACTTCAGTGGCTGCAAAAATACCTTTTTCATTGCGTAGCTCAACGCCTTGTTCCAGTTGCTGTAGCTGAGCATCAGTGACTGGATCTGCCGTTTGCATTTGATAAACTTTGGCCACATGTTTTTTCGGATGTGTTAACGCTTGCAGAAACTGGCCATCATCAGTCAACAATAACAGTCCGGTGGTGTCCTGATCCAGACGACCCACGCATTGAATGCCACGATTCAGCAGCATCTCATCAAACAGATCAAACACACTAAAATGATGCGTGGCCTGATGCGAACACTCATAGTCCTGCGGTTTGTTTAAAGCGATATAGACTTTCTCTCGATAGCGATGGGCCTTGCCATAGACCTCGAAGTCTAAATCATTCAAATCCAGTTTATGTTTAGGATGATCAATCACTTTATTCTGGATAGAAACAGCACCATTTTTAATCAATTGCTGACAATGCTTGCGGGAACCGAAACCTTGTGACTGCAACATTTTTTCCAATAGCATCTGCTTAAACCTGTATCGCGTGAAGAGTTGTGCATTCTATCCTGAAACACACCTAAATTGATTGCTTCGCTTATTTTCTTCGTATCACCAGCTGAAACGCTCTACAATGGTGGCATTTTCCATGTTTCCTCTCCCGCCCATGTCACAACTCGATTTAAATTTGATGGTTCTTTTGGTATTACTGGCCTGTGGTATATTCAGTCACAATAGTGCTGTCACCATCGCTGCAGCGGTACTGATTGTTCTTAAAATTACCCCGCTACACGACCTGTTGCCTTATGTACAACAACATGGTTTGAATATTGGAATTATTATTTTAACCATCGGGGTATTGGCACCGATTGCGAGTGGCAAAATTGCCGGAGAAAGTATTCTCAAGTCATTTCTCAGCTGGAAATCTTTACTGGCCATTGCCATTGGTGTTTTTGTGGCTTGGCTCGGTGGCCGCGGTGTGAAACTGATGTCGAATCAACCGGATATTTTCGCGGGCTTATTGATTGGTACTGTAGCAGGTGTGGCGGTGTTACGCGGCGTACCTGTTGGGCCGCTGATTGCAGCCGGGATTTTATCCTTATTGATTGGTACGCAATAGACTCAAATCATCAGCGCGTATTCCCCGTATGCAAAGATTTCTCAAGAAGAATCACATGACCGGAAATATGCAGATTGCCCGTTGATTACCTTGCACCAAGCTTTAAAGCAGTGTTTCAAGCTTGCTCAGGATATGTCATCAGATCAACAGAAGATTCATCTTGGTTATAAGCTTTCCAATCTAAAATAAAGGCAATACAAAAAAATAGAATGATCTTTAACAAGCTGTGACCTGATAAAAATTTAAAATTCACTGCATGACAAATACCGGTCTAATCTTTTAAGGCATAAACCAAACTTTCTATCATCTCGCCGTTTTCCAAATATACTTTAACAGGAATCCGTTGATATTCATCACCTTCAAACGCATCCAGCTCTTCCCAATATTGGGGAAGATGCTCAGATATAAATACATAACCCTGAACAGTCTCGCCCGAATCACTGAGCTGAATGCCCGGGCTACCAAATTCAGCCCCCCCAGCCACGCTGTTGCAAATGCCCACGGATATAAGCGGCTTTCCAGCTTCCCCCAATCCGCTCCATGACATGGGCATTGGGTTGCTGCGGACGAAGCGTGCCGTATACGAATAAACTATGCATCTTAAAAGCTCTGAAGGATCATTTCGGGGATTACTCTACAAATAACAGTGCCAGACGGACTTGGTCATAGGCCATTTTAGGCGTGGTAAGTTCTACAATCGGGCGCAACTTAATCGAGCCATCATCATTAAAATGCTCAGCACTTTGACGTTTGGTTAAGCGTTTATAAATTTTACGCACCTGCTCCACCACTTCCTCACCCGGATGAGCCACCGAAATATCCAGTCCCTGCTCTTTGTGTAAACGGCCTAGATGATTAATGATTGTCGCTGGCGTCAGACCACGTTCAGTCGCGATATCCGCAACTTCATAGCCTTCTTCAAACAGTGCTCGGGTTTCATCCAGTGTGGCAGTGGCATAACTCTGCTTCGTGCCACTCTTGGAAATTTTCTTTTCATTGCGCTGGATTTCTGCTTCATTCAATGTGCCACCGCAGTGACGGATAAAGGCTTGATGCTGCGCAGTCAAATCGACATTTTCAAAATTCGCTTCGGCTTCATCAGAAAGTTCCTGAAAACGGCGATCAGCTTTAATCGCTAAACTGTCAAGTTCCAAAGCCTGTTCATTAAAGCCTTTTAAACGTAAGCCATTTAAGCTTTTCAACCGTGACAACGCCACATAACCTTGACCTTTCTCGAAAGTATGACTCAGATCAATTTCTGCTGCTTCCAAGGTCATCCCTTGAGATTTATGAATGGTAATCGCCCAGGCCAAGCGTAAAGGAATTTGCTGGAAACTGGCAATAGTCTTACCAGCTTCATTGTCTACCGACCAGGTTTCCGGCTCCACCACCAAGGTCGTGCCATCGGTCAGTTTTACTTTGGGCAGCACACCATATTCATCGTCTTCTTCAAAACTGATCACTTCACCCAGACTGCCGTTGATATAGCCCATATCAAAGTTATTTTTTACAAACATGACTTTGGCATGCTTTTTCAAGGTTAAGGCTTCTGGTGCACGTACTGAAGATTTTAAAGTTTCAATCAGCTTTTCATTGCCATCACACTGGGCATCAAACTGGCGCGGATCATTGTCAATTTCATTCAGATGTTTAAAGTTAAGACTATCCACATCCATATTATGGGTATACAGACGCGTATAGGTATCGCCGATTTCTTGATGTCGGGTTGCCTGTAAAGCCGTGCGATGTTCATGGCTAATCGCCTGCGCACGGATCGCATTCAGGATGTCATTCAGATAATCATTGCCCTGACGATGCTGCTCGGTCAGATAACAGACCCGAAACTTGGCTTCTACCCAGGCTTCCGACATAAAGCAGAATTTATCGCGGTTACGCTCGTCATTCTTACCGACTGGCGGCAACTGGAAAAAATCCCCGGCCACAATTACCTGAATACCGCCAAAGGCTTCATCACTGTCCTTAAAATATTTCAGCACCTGATTGACCAGATTCAGCTGCTTGGCATGCAGCATGGAAATTTCATCAATAATCAGAACTTGGGCATTTTCCAGATGTTCTTTTAAGTATTTACGCTCTTTCATGCGCTTTAAGTCATCTTCGGACAAAAAGTCTTTAATCCCAATGCCGGCCCAGGTGTGAATGGTCATACCATTCATATGCGTGGCTGCAATACCGGTCGATGCCGTAATCGCGACGGCGACTTTACGCGCTTTTAAATAATTAATATATTGATTCAGCGTATAGGTTTTTCCTGCACCCGCAGAACCGGTTAAAAAGACATTTTCTCCTGCTTTGAGTAACTTAAGGGCAGTTTCCTGTTTCATAAGAGCAATACCGTGAAAGAACGGCTATAGCCTAACGATTTTTGGCAGAAAAGTTAAGCGTCATGGCGGAAAACCACTTAATCTTGCACTTAAGCCTGCAAGTTGAGCCAGTTGATAAAATGCATCGCGATATTGCTATATTCAGCTTCTGCCTTTTGATTGTTCGGATATTCCAGCTGATCGAAGATCACTTGCCCATTGACGATTCGACAGCCCAGAATTAAAGGTAAACGCACATCCGGATGCGACATGCGAAAGGCCACATATTGCCCTTCAATAATCTGCTGGGCATAACTGGCAGCCAGACAGTTCCTGAAAACCTTGGATTCTTCCAGAATACGATCCAGATTTTTAAGCTCCTCAAAACGCCAGTTGAAATATAATAAAAATGAGGCCTGCGTCAAAGGTGACCAAGTTACGAGCGCAAACTCTTTTTTCAGCTTGGCCATCATTTCCTGCTTCTGAATCTGATCATGCCAGATCACGGCCTGAGCGAATAATCCACTCCAGCTGAGGTTTTTCGGAATCTCGTTATGACTGGAAAAATATTCCACTAAATAGTCACGCACATAACTGTCAAATACAGACTCACGCACATGTCCACTGTGTAAATAAAACAGCTGTCTAAATTCGACAAAAGGAATCCGATAGCGCTGCAACACATGATAGAAATCCCGATTCTGCTGGCTTTGAGGCTGAATATAGGTCAAGACTTCTTCTGGAAGATGTGTGGTAATTTTATATAGATGCTGCATATATGCCTGCATCACCCGGCTCAGTTGCAAATAGACTTTCTTGGTGATCTGATCATCCATTTTGACCACGTTACGCAGCAGTTCTATCCATTCGTCCAGATACAGAATCGAGGGAGTGATGGCAATCCGCTGATCATCCATCGATTGGCGTGTGCCTTTTAAGACCACCGCCTGATTATGCTGATGTTGAAACCAGTCATGCTGGATTGCATATTCATGCATGCTATGAATAAACAGTCGCGCTGAGACATATTGAAAATATTGCAAGGTCGCTAGAATAATCTGCGGATGAATATGATGGCTGTCTACAAAACTTAAGGCCGTCACTGCCACCCGCACGCTGCTGTGCTGAATATTGCTACTGATCCAGTCCAGTACTTCGGCTGGTTGCCTGAAAATCCAGTTCACTGCACGATGACAGTCAAATAGTGGTAATCGGGCCACCTTCTTTTGCCATAAGTAGGGATGATTTTCCAGAAAATTTCGTTTGGCTAATAAGTCATCGCGATGCCAGACCTCACGATTCATCAAACGGACAAAACCGAGCAGGTGACTCTGCTCCTCGGCATGTCGATACAACAGCCGAATATCATCGCTGTGATCATTCAGTTCATGTAAATTAAAACGCTCTTCAAAAGACAAGGACATAATCCGAAACGTCGCCGGATGCAAAAACTGTGCGGCACTAAAACAGAATTCATCCAGAGTGTCCATTAAGGACTGGATGGACAGGAACTCATCCTGCTGTAGAAATGCCAAAGAAAAAGCCTGTTGCAAGCTTTCAAGAATTTGCGGGGGAATATCCTGTTCGTCCAGAACAACGTTTTGCATGACTGGTGTTGTATACAACCCGGCCTCTATTAAATGATGATCAATAATCTCAGCCTGAACCACCGACATCTGTCGCAGGAATGCCAATACCCGTGCTGGGCCATTTACCGCTTCATAGACCTGGTTCAGAATCAGTTTGCGTAATTGCTTGGCTTTGTCACGTAAATACAGCGAATGCTGCGGTTTCAAGTCCCCAGTCAGGAAATAGATATCCTGTAAAAAAAATTCTTCTAGCGCTTCTGCTTTGTATTGCTGAAAATAAAAATGACTCTCGACCAAAACGGGTGCAGTTCCGGAGTCCAGTGCATATGCAGTATAAAACTGGATATAGAACAACCCGTCCAGCAATTCAATCCGGTATTGACCCTGCTGAATTTTTAATAGATTTTGTGCAGTCAGATGACCAATCATCGCCATCTGATCCAGATAAAGCTGGTTCAACTCCGGAGAAATCCGCAAACATTGTTGTGCCAGCAATTTTAACGGCGCTACCCAACCACCCTGTTCCATATACGCACCTATTTATTTTATTTTTATATTGAATCATGTTGAGCCCTCGATCATCGATCAGTGACTATTTGACCATACATTATGGCAGTACTCGCACAATAAAACAGCACTGCAGGATGACTTCTAAATATAGCGCATCTCAATATGTCACAACTTGGATTTACAACGAGGATTCGGTTGCCTGCTGGTCTTGCTGACGCTGCACAGTGAGCGCTGCCAACCCCGTATAAATATGCTGTTGCAAGCTATGCCGAAACTCAACCAGCTCTTCTTGCGTCTGCACCTGAGCAATCGATAGTCGTGGCATAAACTGAAAATAAAAGGGCAAGCGTTTTGGCAACAGGTGTTTGGGCAGAGAAGGAATCACATCGCCCTGACGTAGTAATTTATTGAGTTGTGGTATTTTAAGTAGTGTTTGAAAATACTTATGCTGGATAATCTTATTGGCATTAAAGCCAATCTCATAGACCTCATCCGCACCGAGAGCGGCAAAAGGGACAAGATCATAGTTGAATTCTTGCGCCAGCTTTAAAAAGCCGTAACGCTGCTTCCAGATCAGCTGATACTGCTCACCCTGACGTTTGAGCACTTCACGACCGCCACCCGGAAAGACCAGAATGGAATAGCCTTGCTGCATTGCAGCACGCACATAGGCTTGTGTTCCATCAATGGCACCAAACTTTTTCACGGCTTCACGCCACAGCGGCACATAAAAATGGCTATGATCTGCAATACTGACCACAGCCACCTTATGTTCGTTGTAGAGGTAATCAATCAGCATCGGCGCATCAAAGATGCCATACATGGAATGATTACCGACATACATTGCAGGTCGACTGGCATCCATATACTCAGCCCCTAAAAATGTCGGGGTAAAATATAACTTGGAGAAGGCACTTAAACGCCTGATCCACTGCCCGTCATGCTTGGCCTGCAATCTGTCTACTCTCTATTTATTGCGGATCATGCCACACGTTTTTGAACCAGAATCGAACCCACTGAATAACCAGCACCGAATGAACAAAGTACGCCGTATTCACCATCTTCCACTTCATGGGCAGTACGGTGTAATGCAATGATCACGCCTGCAGAAGAAGTATTGGCAAACTCGTTCAGAATCATCGGCACCAGACCAGGTTTGGCATTTTCTTTGCCAACCACCAGTTTCAGGATCAGTTCATTCATACTGGCATTGGCTTGATGGAGCCAGAAGCGTTTCACGCCAGTCGGTGCAATCTGATTCTTCTCCAGTTGCGCTGTAATCATTTTCGCAACCAGTGGGCAGACTTCTTTAAAGACCTTACGGCCATCCTGACGGAAACGCTTGTCATCAATGTCGGCATTTTCAGAGGTATTCAAGAAACCAAAGTTATTGCGGATGTTATTCGAGAACTGGGTGAACAACTCGGAATCCAGAATTTCAAAACCGGTTTTGCTTTCAGTGTTTTCAATAATTGAAGCGGTTGCCACATCACCAAAAATAAAGTGACAGTCACGTGAACGAAAATCGGTATGTGCAGAGGTAATTTCCACATTAACCAATAACACACGACGCGCACCAGCCTTAATCGCATCATAGGCCTGTTTCAGACCAAATGTTGCTGCCGAGCAGGCCACATTCATGTCATAGGCATAGCCTTTAATTCCTAAAGCGGTTTGAATCTCGATGGCAACGGCAGGATAAGCACGTTGCAAATTCGAGCATGACAAAATCACGATATCAATATCTTCAGCAGTTACGCCTGCATTTTCCATCGCCTGCTTGGCTGCGATTACACCCCATTCTGCTTGCAGTGAAATTTCATCATCTGCACGTTCAGGTAAATTCGGACGTAAACGTTTCGGATCTAGAATACCGCTTTTTTCCGCAACATAACGGCGTTGGACACCAGATGCCTTTTCAATAAATTCTGCACTAGAACCACGACGCGCTTCAATTTCGCCTGTAGCGATTTTGTCCGCATTTTCGTGATTAAACAGTTCCACATAAGCATTTAAACTTTCAACTAATTCTTCATTGGTGATGACATTTTCCGGATGGAACAAGCCAGTACCCGTAATGCGGATGCCCATGTAAAACTCCTTCTCTGAATTACCTATATCTTAACTGATTCCAAGACGATCCCATACTTTTTGCAAGCGAGTTGGAGACACGGGTGCTTTTGTTTTCATCGGTTGTGAAAACAATGAGATTCTTAACTCCTCGACCATGAAGTACAATTCTTTCAGACGAGGGTCATCTTTAAACTTGAACAATTTTTCCATCCATTGATCAATTTGGTCAATGGCGGAATTGTCCCTTTGTAGATTATTGGGCAAGCGGTCTAAACGCAAGATCAAGGCTTTCAAATAACGTGGAAATTCGATCCATACATCGGATGGTTTACGATATACAAAGTCAGAAAGACTCATTAAATCAAGTTGATCTTCAATATCATTGATATTTTTCTCAAACACAGAATGGTCTAAAACCAATAATTTCCGGCGGATTTCCTGCCACTGGATATAAATATCTGTAATCTCTTTCAGGGTAACTTGCCCATGACTTAAGAAAGATTTTTTTACATCTTCAACCAGTTTTTGGAACTCTTGCGCATTGACAGGTAGCTCATTCATGGACACTTGCAGTGTGGCATAAACTAACATTTGTTCTAGTTGGGCCTTGTCACCGAGTGGCGAATAAGCCAGTGCCAAAGGTTTGGAGATCTGTTTTTTTAACTGGCGAATCAGGTCTCCCAGTTGCATATGCACCAGTCGGATCACCCCTTCACGATGTTTTTTGATCGCTTCCGCCTGATCGTTAAAGGTCTGAATCACCACGCCCGACTCATCTTTTTGCTCCAGTGCAGCAAAGGCTTTGGTCGGCACCAGCGCCTGATACTGCTTGACCACGACACCCGTGACTTTTTGTGAGGCTTCAAACACAAAACTTTCCGGGAAGGTTTTAAATTCACCTTTCAGCTGCTTGACCGGACTATGCGTTTCAGCCCGGCAACGTGCTTTCAGCTCTGACAAATCACGACCCTGTTCAATGACACGACCTTTTTCATCAGTGACTTTAATAAACGGCAACAGATACTGTTCGACCCGGTCAAAGCTGAAATCTTTCTCAGTGATTTGATCGCCACGTAACTGGAACGCCAGGAAACCAAAGATATGTTTCTGCAGATCCTGTACATCGACTTTTGCCATGAGTTTTCGTGCAGTATCTGGAATTGGCACCAGATTACGGCGCTTGTCCTTCGGCAAGCCTTTTAGCAATGCTTCAATCAGGTCCAGACGCCAGCCTGGAATTCCCCAGGACCAGATTGATTCATCTACCTGAGCCAAGGCTTGCAGTGGAATTTTAACTGTCGCGCCATCTTCATCATGACTCGGGTCAAAGCGATAGGTCGCTGCCAGACGAAGTTCACCATTACGTAAATAGTCAGGAAATTGCTGTGTGGTTGGACGGTCATTCAGCCATAATGCATCATCATCAACAAATAAATAACGTGGCTGCTGAGGCTCAACCGTAGCCCGCCAATCTTCAAAAGTACGGCGGCTGGCCACTTCAGCTGGCACTTTAGATGCATAGAACTGGTAAATGGTTTCTTCGTCTACCACCAGATCACGACGACGCAATTTATCCTCAACCCGTTCGACTTCTTCCAGTTTAAGCAAGTTATGCTTTAAAAATGGCGGACTAATACCGAGATGACCCGTAGTTAAAGCATCGCGTAAGAAAATTTCATGCGCCGCAGCCTGATCGACTTTTTCATAATTGATTGCTCGTTTTGGCTCAATGATCAGACCAAATAATGAAATCTGGTCATAAGCGTTCACCACACCGGCTTTTTTCGACCAGTGCGGTTCAAAATAATGATGCTTGAGCAGATCGCGGGCGGCTAGCAGTATCCATTCCGGTTCAATCTTGGCCAGAGTGCGTAAATACACTTGCGAGGTTTCCACCATCTCAAAAGCCATGACCCACGGCGTATTGCTCTTATGCAAAGTCGATGCCGGGAAAATCCGGGCTTTCTGCTGACGTACCGCCATAAACACATTACGTTCATCGGTCTTGTTGGCAATAAACGACAATAAGCCGGTGAGTAATGCACGATGCAGATTTTCATAACTGGCAGCTTTGTCATTAAATGACAGTTTTAGACCTTGAGCCAAGTCCACCAGTTGTTCATGGGTTTTTTTCCATTCACGTAAACGCAGCCAGCTCAAGAAATGATTCCGCGCAAATGTACGGCGTTTATTCTCACTCATACTTTCGCGATTGCCTTGCAATGTTTCCCAGAGTTTTATATAGAACAAAAAGTCAGAATCAGCTTCACGGAACAAGGCATGTTTCTGGTCGGCCTGCATTTGTTTGTCTGCAGGACGTTCACGCGGATCTTGCACCGCGAGCGCCGCAACAATAATCAAGACTTCGTTTAAAACACCAAAATGTGCGCCACCCAAAATCATACGGGCCAGACGTGGGTCAATCGGCATTTTTGCCATTTGCTGACCGATTTTGGTTAATCCACTGCTTTGAAGTCTCCCTTTCTCAAAGGGAGATTTAGAGGGATTTGCTTGATCATCTTCAGTTTTAGGAGAATTTTTCTCGGCCATTGCCCCCAACTCAATCAGCAACTTACGGCCATCATTCACCAGACGGTGATCCGGTGGTTCGATAAAATCAAAGTCCTCCAGCGAGCCTAAACCCAGACTCTGCATCTGCAAAATCACCGATGCCAGATTGGTACGCTTGATTTCAGGTTCAGTAAATTCCGGACGGCTCAGAAAGTCGTCTTCTGAATACAGGCGGATACAAACACCGGGCGCAATACGACCACAACGACCTTTACGCTGATTGGCTGCAGCCTGAGAAACGGCTTCAATCGGCAGGCGCTGCACCCGTGAACGATAGTTATAACGTGAAATACGCGCAAAACCACTATCAATTACATAACGAATATTCGGTACAGTCAACGCTGTTTCCGCGACGTTGGTGGCAATAATAATACGTCGCCCACCACCGGAAGGATTAAAGATTTTTTGCTGCTCTGCCAAGGCTAAACGGGCAAATAAGGTTAAGACTTCAGTATGCCGTGGTCCATGCTTGATCAGGGTTTCCTGTAGCTCGCGAATTTCCTGTTCTGTACTGGCAAAAATCAGAATATCGGCATGTTCGGGATGGCCTTTTTCTTGTGCATCCTGAAAACATTCTTCTACCGCTTTAACCACAGCACGCGGCAAGTTTTCTTCGAAGTCATCAAATTCATCATCATCGCTGCCGCCAATGCTCATTTCCGAGATCGGGCGATAACGCAGTTCAACCGGGAAACTACGGCCTTCTACTTCAAAAATGGGTGCACCATTAAAGTAATTACTAAAACGGTTTACATCCAGTGTGGCAGACGTAATGATGACTTTCAGGTCTGGACGACGCGGCAGTAACTGCTTCAGATAGCCCATAATGAAGTCGATATTCAGCGAACGTTCATGTGCTTCATCAATAATAATGGTGTCATATTTGCTTAGGTAGCGGTCATGCGTCAGTTCGGCAAGCAGAATACCGTCAGTCATCAAGCGTACAATTGAATCTTGGGAACCCTGTTCAGTAAAACGCACTTTAAAGGAAATTGATTCCCCGAGTTTTTCGCCAACTTCTTCAGCAATACGCTGTGATACGCTTCGAGCCGCCAGTCGGCGTGGCTGGGTATGTCCAATCAGACCAGTCAGGCCGCGTCCAGCCAGCATGGCAATTTGCGGTAATTGTGTGGTTTTACCAGAACCGGTTTCGCCAGCCACAATAATGACCTGATGCTTTTGAATCGCGGCTATCAGCTTGTCAGCGTATTGGGTAACGGGCAAATCTTGATTCAGCTTGATGTCTGGAAGACGTTCCAGCCGCTGCCGCACTTTCAGATTGGATTTTTCAAATAGTTCCTGATACTGCTTGGCATTGGCATCTTTCCCCTTCTTCAGTCGATTTAAACGGTGACGGTCACGCGCCATTATCCATTGATCTACATTTAAATGACTCTGCACAGAGAAAACACCCACATCAAAAAACCGGAAAAGTTTATTTTACTTGGTTCATTAGCTTTCAGATAGTCGTAGTTCTGTTAAGTGCCGGACAAATTGGCTTTACTCGTCTCATTTCCCTTAATTCGGCGTAGTAAATCGAGCAAATTACCCCGCTACTCTCACCTGTCCACATGATTAAGTTTAAGCATAAACCTAATTTTTAAATTGATATCGAGAGTATTTTGAGGAAAATAGGATTTTTTTCCTGATTTGCCCTTGAATTTTTCAGTTTCAGCATCATGTTTGTTAGCACGAGGAAAAAGAGATAATTTTGTCATGAAGCCATCATCTTGATGCTGCTCAATGAACAAAGCTATTTTGTGAAAATGGAGAATTTTTACATGATTCGGTTTTTCCGATTTTTGTAATGTAAAAATACCATTTCACCAATAAAGTAAATTTCTATAAGCTAATTGAAATTCAAAACAAACCTCAATCATGGAGACAATGATGAGCTTAATTAATACTGAAGTTAAACCATTTAAAGCAACTGCATTCCAAAATGGCCAATTTATTGAAGTAACTGAAGCTGACCTTAAAGGCAAATGGTCTGTAGTATTCTTCTACCCAGCTGACTTCACTTTCGTTTGCCCAACTGAACTGGGTGACCTTGCTGACAACTACGCTGAATTCCAAAAATTAGGCGTTGAAATCTACTCAGTTTCTACTGACACACATTTCACACACAAAGCTTGGCACGATTCTTCAGAAGAAATCAAAAAAATCCAGTATGTAATGGTTGGTGATGCAAACTGGACGCTTGCTAAAAACTTTGACGTATTAATCGAAGCTGACGGCCTTGCTGATCGTGGTACTTTCGTCATCGATCCAGAAGGTAAAATCCAAATCGTTGAAATCAACGCCGGTGGTATCGGTCGTGATGCTCAAGAACTTCTTCGTAAAGTTAAAGCAGCTCAGTATGTACATGCTCACCCAGGCGAAGTTTGCCCAGCTAAATGGAAAGAAGGCGATGCAACTCTTGCTCCTTCAATCGACCTAGTGGGTAAAATCTAATTTTAATTAGATTAAACTGACTCAAAAAAACCACGCTCTTTAGCGTGGTTTTTTATAACTTTTGATTTGATTTATTTATTTTAGAAGTAATGTTTACACGCAGATTGAGTGTGTGTATTTATCCCGAAATTGCTTGAATCGTCTATTTCTTTGCGATCTATCAAACTGCGCTGAATAAGTTTTAATTTCTCGCTGCAGCTATTTTCTTACAATCCTCTGCCCATTCTTACAATATAGCTATACATCTACAGCACGGCATGGCATAAGTTCAAATGATAAGAAAATAAATATTCAGTGGAGGAACGCATATGCAAAAACTGCTTACAGTGATTTCATGGAAATATAATCCCTCAAGCCGCCACCTGAAAATCGTTTATAGTAATGGCCATAAGGAACTCTATCATCCTGTACCCGAATTTATTTATGACAACCTGCTCAGACGTGACGATAAAGCTGCTTTCGTACATAAATATCTTGAATATAATTTACATTTCAATAAAGTCTGTATGGATTAAAACTCATGCGATTCACGATATCCGACCATCAGCAGACCCGCACCGATCGGTACAGTGCTGATGATAAAACGCTGATCTTGCTGAATCAGATGAATAAACTCTTCCACTTCTGCTGCATGTGAAATGACATTATCCACCACAAGCATCCCACATTTTGGCTTGAGTAATCGAGCCAAATGCTTCCAATAGCCTAGATAGGCATCGCGCTCTGCATCCAGTAAAATAAAATCAAACTGTTGCTGTGAAGCTTCTAGATATTGCTGCGCATCCATCACTTTAAAATCAATAAGATGCTCAAAACCCAATGTATTTGCATAGTGTTTCGCTTGAGTGACACGTGCTTTATCTATTTCCAGTGTGGTTATCACTGCTTGGGTATGCTGAGCAGCTTCAGCTAGCCATAAAGTCGAATAGCCTGTGGATGTACCAATTTCCAAAATATCTTTGGCTTGCTGGGCACAAATCAACATGGATAAAAATCGACCTGATTCTGGTTCTATATTGCGATATCGTTGCAGTCGATCTGTCTGCTTGAGATCATGCATATGAAATTTTTCAAATTCATCTGGATTTAGCATAGCCCCTCCCTGAGCTTTTTTAGCTTAAAGCGCCTGAATTAATTTAAAGCGTTCCACTTCACGATCATCGTTGGTGGTAATGGTTTCAGTGAACATTGTTAAAGGGCGCACCCAAATCGAATAATCCCCATAGAGACATTGATAAACCACCAGCTTTTCTTCAGTTTCACTGTGCGTGGCGACATGTAATACCTGATAAAGCTGCCCTTTATAATGCTGATAAATTCCGCGCTGTAATTCCATGATTCAGCCCTCCTGTTATAGATGCCTAATACTAACTGAATTAAGCAAATATCAAGTTAAATTACTTGAAAATTCTTATTCTAACGCCATATAAAAATCTGAAATTAATGATGCATTTTTCAATAAATCAGTAATTCCGATCGATATTATAAAAACAAACTGTTTTACCTATTTTGATTTATGCATTAATATCGCTTTATCAAATAAATATTTATTCCTTTGGAGCTTAGCAATGTTAGACCAAAATACTTCAGCTCAATTAAAAACACTACTCGAACGTCTGGAAAGCCCGATTGAACTGGTTGCGACTTTAAATGATTCCGACAAATCTGCAAAAATCAAAGAACTGGTAGAGGAAATCGCTGCATTATCTGATTTAGTCACTGCGCGTTTTGATGGCCAGAACCAACGTGCACCAAGCTTTGGTATTGCCAAAGCAGGTGAAGAACCACGTGTCTACTTCGCAGGTCTGCCAATGGGGCATGAATTCACCTCACTGATTCTGGCTTTACTACAAAGCTCTGGTTATGCACCGAAAGTATCTACTGAAGTTTTAGAGTCGATTAAAGGCTTAGGGATCAAATCTGATTTCGATGTATTCGTATCACTCAGCTGCCATAACTGTCCGGATGTGGTTCAAGCCTTAAACCTGATTGCAATTTACAACCCGGGCACAACAGCCACCATGATTGATGGGGCATTCTTCCAGGATGAAGTGGAAGAACGCAAAATCATGGCAGTTCCAATGGTGTTCCAGGACAACCAGCATATCGGTCAAGGTCGTATGACTTTGGAAGAAATCGTGGCAAAACTGGACACCAACTCTGCAGCAAAAGAGGCTGAAAAGCTCAATGCTAAAGACGCTTTTGATGTACTGGTGATTGGTGGTGGCCCTGCAGGGAATACCTCTGCGATCTATGCTGCACGTAAAGGCATTAAAACTGGAATCGTGGCTGAACGCATGGGTGGTCAGGTCATGGACACCATGGACATCGAAAACTATACCTCGATTCAAAAAACCCAAGGACCTAAGTTTGCTGCTGAAATGGAAGCACACGTACGAGAATACGGTGTTGACATCATGAACCTGCAACGTGTCTCTAACATCAAAGGTGCAGATGAAACAACGAATGGTCTGGTAGAAGTGACTTTAGAGAATGGTGCCAAACTGGAATCAAAAACCGTCATCCTGTCTACAGGTGCACGCTGGAGAGAAATGAACGTTCCGGGTGAGCAGGAATACAAAACCCGTGGTGTGGCCTACTGCCCACACTGTGATGGTCCTCTGTTTAAAGGCAAACGTGTTGCGGTAATCGGTGGGGGTAACTCTGGTGTTGAAGCTGCGATTGACCTTGCAGGGATTGTAGAGCATGTGACTTTGGTCGAATTTGATACTAAACTGCGTGCGGATCAGGTGTTGCAAGACAAATTAACAAGCCTGCCAAACACCACGGTGATTAAAAATGCCTTGTCGACTGAAGTGGTGGGTGACGGTTCACAGGTAACTGCACTGAAATACAAAGACCGTGCGACCGATGAAGAACATACGGTTGAACTTGCAGGAATCTTCGTACAGATTGGTTTGTTGCCGAATACCGATTTCTTAAAAGCAACAGCGGTAGAACTTTCAAATCGTGGTGAGATCCTGATTAACGAACGCAACGAAACCAATGTGAAAGGTGTATTTGCGGCGGGTGACTGTACTACTGTTCCATATAAGCAGATCATCATTGCCACAGGTGAAGGCGCGAAAGCATCACTGTCTGCATTTGATTATATCATCCGTTCAGGTCAGTAATCCTTAACAAAACCCTAATAAAGCCCGCTTGAAGCGGGCTTTATTTTTCAATAACTACCGGTTTAGATTCAGTATATTTTATAAGCACTGCGTCCATTCATCTTCTTGCTAATCTTGTCATAAGCATGTCATTAATTTTGATTCTGTATAGATGGTCTGTAACTGTCGATAATCTCGTATTGCAAGCCTGTGAAAGCTCTCATATGATAGGGTGATAAATCATCTTTCATGATCGAAGAATAAAAAAGGATAACATCCTGGGAGAAGAACAATGCACTACCAATATCAATGTGCCTGCTGCGAAAAAGTAGTGGAATCTACAGAAAAATCATGTCCAGATTGCGGTTCGCATCATATTCGCAGTCCTTTTGGCTTCTGGATTTTGTGTCTGGTGGCCTGTCTTGCTACAGCGATCGTATTTAAAGTGGTGCACGTCTATGTGCAATCACAACAACAAGAAGTTCCCGTACAACACTCTATACTCGATGTTTTACAAGAAGAAAATAAAGGCCTTCGTTAATTTTATTCAGCTCTGATTGAGAGACCTGTTCCGAAAAACAGGTCTTTTTTTATGGTGCTTTAATACCAGTATCGCTATGCAGAAAAACAGCTTCATAGCTGCCAGATTTGATTTACAATAGCAATTCTTGGAATGAGAGATATGCAATGGTTCAGTTAATTAAAAAAGGTGGATTACGCGAGCGTGCCAACCGTAGCCGCAGCTATCAGGGTTCTGAAAATACCGAAACCAGCTTAAGACCCAATCGCTATCAAACAGCGGTTAAAACACAAGAAAATTTAGTGTCTTCTTCACTTATATCCACCGAATCCACTTTGGATGATCATCCAGTTAATTCATCAAAATAAGCGCGTCATACCATAACCATAACGCAAAGAGTAAAAATAGCCCGCCTGAAACGATATCAATATAACTCCCTGAACGCTGATACAGAGCTTTAATTTTCGGCTGTGAAATCAGCAACATGAGTAAAGCGAAAGTGATAAAAGTCTGCAAGGGAATAATCACCGCGAGTTGTGCTTTCAGATATTCCGAGGCTGACGAACTCAGTGCCAGTGAAAATACGCTGCTAAAATAGATCAGCGTTTTAGGATTAGAGAGGTTGGTCCATAGACCCAACATAAAGTAATTTTTGGGTTGTGCCAGTTCATTGGAATCATCTTCGGGCTGATGTTTATTCCTAAAACTGCGCACACCACCTTTGAGCATTGCCCAGCCCATTTTTGCCAGGAATATTCCACCGAGCAGCATCAAGACCTGCTGGACCCATGGAAACTGCTCGATTAAAACGGTAAATCCGGCCAGTGTCAGTACCACCCACACGACAATACCGGCCGAAATACCTGCAATAATTTTCAGGGCATTTTGGCGTGTGGTAGATGCAGCACTTTTGGCGATCAGTAGAACATCAGGGCCAGGACTTAGTTGAGCAACAAAATGCAGAAGGCAAATGGTAAAAAGCAGAGACATTAAAATAGCGTTAAATTATAAAAAATGATTATAACGTTTGTTCAAACTAATGAGAATATTCCAATAAAAAACCGAATCATCAGATTCGGCTTAAATATAACCTTTTGAACTTTGCAGATGGATATCTTATTTTGGATTGATATCTTTCATTTCAATTTTTTTCGCTTCAAGCTTCACTTCACGCGCTTCACCATCAATGATGGTTGAATCACCACGACCTGCTTGCTGGTTTTGCATATCCTGCATTTGACGCATCATCTCGGCAAAGGGGTTCTGGCCTTGCGCACCCCCCATATCGCCCATCATGCCACCCATCATTTTTTCCATCATGGCCTGCTGACGTTTCATCATCGCCTTCATCATGGCAGCTTTAAATACTTGCTGCACGGCTGGAATCAGCATTAATACCGCCAGTACATCGCTAATTAAGCCAGGAAGAAGCAGGAAGAAGCCTGCTAAAATTTTAGGTAAATTTCCTGTTAATGCAGGATCTGCATTCATCTGCCCCATTTGCATTTGCTGCATCTGTGGCATCACACCGGCCGAATATTTACGGATCAGGTTCATACCAATAAAAAATGCAGCCACAAACCAGAAAAATACGTACCACATGCTCCCGACGAGGTCACCCACGCCAATCCAGACAAATACTTCTAGGATTAAGCCTGCAAGGATAATAAGAAATAATTTCATGAAAATTAATCTAATCTCAGTAAAATAAATAATAGGATGATGTAATCAACTGCTTCATCAGGATCAAGCTTTTTTGATACGCTTATGTAACAATATGGGCATTATTCTATTTTTAAAGTGCAGGCATGTCATTAATTATTGGGATTGACCCCGGTTCTCGTTTAACCGGTTACGGAATTATCGAAAAAGACGGCTCCAAACTGACTTTTGTCGATGCCGGTACGATCCGCACAGAAACCACGGAAATGCCTGAACGTTTAAAACGAATTTTTGCCGGTGTAGAGCGGATTGTAAAATTTTATGGCCCGACAGAAGCCGCAGTAGAACAGGTCTTTATGGCACAAAATCCGGATTCTGCCTTGAAACTGGGTCAGGCCCGTGGTGCTGCTGTTGCCGCGCTGGTCAATCTGGATTTAAAAGTTGCTGAATATACGGCGCGCCAGATCAAGCAGTCTGTAGTGGGTTATGGCGCTGCCGATAAAGAGCAGGTACAGATGATGGTGATGAATATTTTAAAACTCAGCATCAAACCGCAACAGGATGCTGCCGATGCACTGGCGGCTGCCATTTGTCATGCACATGCCTCGGGCAGTATGAGTAAAATGGCGGTACTCAATGCTTTGGGCGGCATGGCACGTGGCCGCAGTCGGGTCAGCAGCCGTCGTCGTTAATGTTTAGCGCCGTATTTTAAAGCCTTGAATACCTAAGTCGGGTTGCAGATGCTCTGGAATAATTGCTTGTCCGATTGCACAAGCAGGCTCTTTGTCAACTTCGTGCAATCATTTCCTGAAGCGGTGAATCTGCGCCAACAATAACAAGCCTCCACTTCACCACTACTTAAATTTTTCACCTAGCCTTTTAAATCGAGTGCCACAGCCTGCTCAGCAAACCAGTAGCGCTAACCCACACCTCGCACTTGGCCTGAAATTTTCAGCTTGATTGCAGACAGATTAGCCGCCTTGACGATTAACCACCTGATAAATTGCATGTTTCATGTCCTGCGCCTGCAAACCACGTTCGCCGTTTTTGGCCAGTTCATCCCCTGCCAGTGCATGCAGCGTCACAATTTCATGCAAATGAATGGATTGAGCAAATTGTGCCTTTAGACTGGCAATCATCCCGGCCAGCACATCGCCCATACCACCTGTTCCCATGCCCGCATTCCCGGCAGTGCAAATATACAGCTGTTGTTCCAGAATCAAGCTACCTGAGCCTTTCAGCACCCATTGCCCACCATACTTCTGCCTTAAGGCATGAATCGCTTGAATCCGATCTGTTTCAATGTCCAAGGTTTTACAATCAAGTAAAGTTGCCGCTTCACCCGGATGCGGTGTACTGTAAGTTTTAGAATTTAATTGTTGCGGCTGTTTGGCTAAAAACCACAATGCATCTGCATCTAAAACAATGTCTAAGTCTGAATTTCGAATTAAATCAAACCATGCCTGATATTGCTCTTTTGCCCATTGATCACGTCCCATGCCCATACCAAAACAGACTGCATCGACCTGCTGAATTAAGGCTGTGCGCTGCTCTATGTTGAGAGCATTAATATCACGCAGCATAATATTCGGCGCACGAGACAAAATGGCGGTATGGTGTTTCGCATCACAGACAATGGTGACCTTACCTGCTCCGGCAGCAAATGCCGCTTCTGCTGCCATAATCACTGCTCCGCCCATTTCAGCATGCCCCCCCACCACCAGCACATGACCATAACTGCCTTTATGACCAAAGGCTTCACGTTTCGGTAATTTAATCTGCTGTGAGGAAAGTTTGGCAACTGGTTGCAGTTCGGCATCAACTGGAATGGCAGAAATCAGTTCAACCTTAGCGGCATATTCCTTAGCTTGTCCGGTAAACAGTCCTGCCTTTAAGCCCAAAACCGTATACGTAAAATCCGCTTTAACCGCAATAGGCAAAGGCTGACCGGTATTGGCATGCAGTCCACTCGGTATATCAACCGCGATTTTGAGACCTTTCTGGTCATTGATCAATTGGATGATGGATTGCCAGTTCACATCCAGCTCACGATTTAAACCAATGCCAAATAAGGCATCGATATAAGCGTCATATTCATGCTTAAACTGAAAATGCGGCCCTACTTTCAATCCAGCATCCAGCGCTTCTTGCCAAGCTTTGGCCAAGTCCACTGATTGACCCTTTTCAGCCGCATAAATATCTACATCGAAACCGGCCTGTTTTAAATATTTTGCAATCAGATAACCATCACCAGCATTATTGCCCTGACCACAACACACCGCTATTTTCTGTATATTTTTTTCTTTAAATAGCACACTCAGACGCTGTGTGACTGACCAAGCCACCTGCTGCATCAAACCATAGGAACTATTTTGCTGCTGAAACCAACGCTGCTCCCATGCTTGAATACTTTGGCTATGATAAACAGGGCTATGGTAAACTTGTTGCTGCATTTTTTATTCCCTGTCTTTGGTTTATGACAATTCCCGATTCTTACGCACAAATTCAAGTCTATCAACAAGATCCAGCCGAGCTAAAAGCCTGGATTAAAGCGCAGGCGCTAGAATTGGGGTTTTCTGATTGTGTCATTGCCAAACCAGATGCTCAAGCAGAATTAGCGCGCTTACAGGAATATCTGGATCGTGGCTATCATGGCGACATGAAATTTCTGGAAGATAATCTGGAAAAACGTGCCAATCCTGCCTTACTTGTCCCCGGCACGCGCAGCATTATCTGCGTGCGTATGGATTATCTGGTCGAGACTCCAAAGCCACGTTACGTTCCGTATGCACCCAATTCCGCGATTATTGCGCGTTATGCCCGTGGCCGGGATTATCACAAGATCATGCGCGGTCGGCTCAAAACCTTGGCGACAAAAATCCGAGAAAAAGTTGGCGATTTTGAATCACGCCCTTTTGCCGATTCTGCACCCATTTTTGAAAAATCACTGGCTGAAAGTGCTGGCATGGGCTGGACAGGTAAACATACCCTGCTGATTCATAAAAAGTCTGGTTCTTTCTTTGTGCTTGGAGAGCTATTTACTTCTCTGGACCTCCCTTTTGATGCGCCTGCCAGTAAACATTGTGGTTCCTGTACGGCCTGTATCGACATCTGTCCAACTCAGGCCATTGTCGAGCCCTATATGCTGGATGCACGGCGATGTATTGCTTACTTAACCATCGAGTATAAAGGCATTATTCCAGAAGATTTGCGCCGCGGAATTGGTAACCGGGTTTTTGGTTGTGACGATTGCCAGCTAATTTGTCCTTGGAACAGTTTTGCCCAAATCACCCCGGTAGAAGATTTTCATCCACGACATGGTCTGGATCAGGTCAGCTTGCTAGATTTATGGCAATGGGATGAAACCACCTTCTTAAGTGCGACCGAAGGCAGTCCAATGCGTCGTACAGGTTATCAAAGCTTCATGCGCAATATCGCCATTGGTCTGGGCAATGCACCTTTTGATGAAAAGATTGTTTACGCTTTACAACATCAACGGGCATTACATGACGAAATTGTGCAGGTGCATATTGATTGGGCGATTCAGGAACAGTTGACCAAAACAGCATAAATTTTCAATTTATTACTTCGGCTCACTCGATCTCTTATAAGGCTTACACAATATTTGATCACTTTATGTCATAAAGAAAGAGATGAAAAAATGACGAGAGGGACTGAAGATGCAAGAGCAAGATAAAAAACAGCAACAGCACGAACAGCTAGATCAGCTTAAACAGCAGAAGCAACAACAGCAGCAGCCCCAACATGGGCCAATCGATTCTCCTAAGAACAATCAGTATGAGCAGGATGAACGAGTGCTGAACAAGCAGCATCGTGACGATCTGCAAAATCAGAATATTCATGGGGGTCATCGTGAATAAAAAATTTCAGGATTAAATATAATGACAAAGTCCACCCCGTGTGGGCTTTGTTCGTTATAGAAGGTCATATTTTGCTAGTGAGGCAGACACACATTTTTATTAAGATGAGGTGAATGATAAATAAGCACAAACAAGGACAGATATATGAACACGAGTAATGCAGTACGCAATGATTGGTCACGTGAAGAAATACAGGCACTGTATCAGCAGCCTTTAATGGATTTATTGTTTCAGGCGCAACAGGTTCATCGTGAGCACTTCAATGCCAATACAGTTCAGGTCAGCACCCTCCTCTCGATCAAAACAGGCAAATGCCCTGAAGACTGCAAATACTGTTCACAATCTGCGCATTATGATTCCAAGCTAGAAGCTGAAAAACGTATCGCGGTCGATAAAGTCATTCAGGAGGCTAAACAGGCACTGGCTTCTGGAAGCTCTCGTTTCTGTATGGGCGCTGCATGGCGTAACCCGCATGAGCGCGATATGCCTTATGTTCTGGAAATGGTGCAGGAAGTTAAAGCACTCGGTCTGGAAACCTGTATGACACTGGGCATGTTGAATGCATCCCAAGCAGAACGTTTGAAAGATGCCGGTCTGGATTACTACAACCACAATCTGGATACTTCTCGTGAATATTATTCACATATTATCAGTACCCGAAGCTTTGATGACCGTCTCGATACTTTGGATTATGTGCGTCAAGCCGGTTTAAAAGTATGTAGTGGCGGTATTGTCGGACTGGGCGAAAGCCGTAATGACCGGATTGGTTTATTATATGAACTTGCCACGCTGGTCATTCACCCTGAATCTGTCCCGATCAATATGCTGGTTCCAATTGAAGGCACACCAATGGCAGATGTAGAAAAACTGGATGTTATTGAATGGATTCGTACCATTGCAGTGGCGCGCCTCTTGATGCCAAAAAGCTACATCCGCCTCTCTGCGGGCCGTGAATCGTTAACCGATTCAGATCAGGCTCTGGCATTTATGGCCGGTGCCAATTCCATTTTCTCGGGTGAAAAACTTTTGACCACCCCAAATACTGCCCAAGGTCGTGACCAAAAGCTATTTGAGAAATTAGGTCTGGTTGCAGAGCAGCCTAAACCAAGTGTACGTGCATTGGCGACCGATGCGATGGCAGGCTAAGCAATATAGGAGTGAATTAAGTCGCTGAAAAGTTATGTGCAGTAATCAGTATGCCATAGCGGGCATTCAGATAATCTCCAACTCTGATTTGATCCATTCCATTGGCATGATGCACCACCAACTCCTGAGTGATTGCATCATAGCTAAAAGACTCATAACTGTCTTGATGCAGACTAAGCCAATGCAGCGTATCTGCCAGATTGCTGTCTACGATATAGGTATCTGCATGAAAATTTTTGCTCATATGCCCGATCATCAGCTTGGAATTTCACTCTAATTTTAACGGAAATTAGCCAAGTATAAGCATAAAAAAAGTGAGCCCTCGCTCACTTTTTTTTGTAAAACATCAGTCCTTATTGATCCCACACTTACGACACTCCCTGTGTTCCCCGATTTCCTGCATTTGCTCGTACTCATAGATATGCAAGCAAAATAATTTTCTTAATAGCTGAAGCATCTTGAAACTCCTGTTTAATCATTTTTTTAATACGCTTCTTAAGATATTCCTTCCTGAAACATCATGATTTCTGACTAAAAAATCATCTCTTATTTATTAGCATAATTTTCTCAGTTGTAAAATGCATTTCATCTACTTTTAATCTTATTTCCTGATATTTTTTGAAGTGCATCACAGTCCATTCATAAATATAAACTTTTTTCCTGAGGTAAAATTCTTCTAGATAAAAAATCCTCAAGAATGGCTCATAAAACTCATCTATTGAAGCCAGACCTCTTTTTTATAAGTTGATTCAAATATTGCCTAATTTTTATTTAAGTGTAATAGTTAAATTATCGTCAATGGTAAAATCATAAGCATTACGACAATACGAAATTAGTTTTTCAAATCGATTGAATATCTGTTCATTTAATTGTTTTTATTGGAAAAATCCTTTCCACTCCGAAGCAGGTATGTCTTTGAATAGACGATAACAAAATACTGGCAATATATGCTTTTCTATCGACTGATACTCTTTCTTATAAGTTTTATCAGTTCATACAGCTTGCTTTGTCTTCATCCATTTAATCAGTAAATTACCAAAAAATAGGTTCTCTTTTTGTTGAGCTTTCAATAACTTCTCATTTTTAGTTTTTAAAATGAGTTCACCATTTTAATACTTAATGGCCATTGAACATGCTTCTCTGACTGAGATTACTGGATAAGTCCCAAGCTATGTCCATTTACCAAGTGTATTCTTAAACCGCAACTGCCATGATTTTTACCTGTTACAACGACTTTTAAATACAAACCCATAATATCCGAAACCCTATACTCTAATTCTTTAGGTTTTAACACTGCAAATTGGGTATCTGTGAGCAATTTAGATTTAGCCATAAAATTATGATTTTCCTAGATTAAACTAGGCTCCTGTATCCTGAGTTATATTTTAAATTTATGATACAAACAAGGATACGAATAGGGTGTTTTTCTACGAGTCTACCTGAGTATTCTTAAGACATAAAAAAACCCTTAACTCTTTTAGAGTTAAGGGTTTAGATCTTATATAAAGCTATATAAATATAAAATTTGGTGGGCCCAGACAGACTTGAACTGTCGACCAACGGATTATGAGTCCGTTAACATAGTAATTTAAAATCAACAAATTAAAAATATAATGTCAATACTATCATATATTTATGTAATTTTAATAATTTATTATTAACTCTTTTTGTTGATTAATATATATTGATTTTGCTTACTACTTGCTTACCAGATGCTTACTAGAATGAAGTTAACAAAACCTGCTATTGATAAAATTGATTGCTCAGACAAAAATAAACCAACTTTTTTTTGGGATGAGAAAACACCAGGATTCGGCGTCAAAGTTACACCTAAAAATAATAAAAGCTACATTTTCCAAGGCCGTATTGGTCTTCAAAACCGTCGTATCAAAATTGGTGACGTTGATGTATGGAAATTAGATGAAGCTCGTAAATATGCACAAGAATTGGCGATTATGTGCCACAAAGGGATTGACCCATTAATCGAGCGTAAGAAAGCTTTAGCTGATAATAAAGAACTGCTAAAACAAGAAAAACGCAAAACTATTAAATTTAAAGATGTATGGTTTGAATATTTAAAAGCAAGACAACCTAATTGGCGACCAAGAAGTTATCAGGACCACATCGAATTATCTAGAGGTGGTTACGATCCTGAAAAAAATAGTGTTTATACCAGTCAACCCATTTTTCAACTGTTTGAGTACAAACTTTCTGAATTAACTGCAGATGTATTATGCGATTGGCTTGATCACAATGACTTCCGTCCAACAACATCAGCTAAAGCATACAGACTTACACGAGCTTTCCTGAATTGGTGTGATGAACACGAGGATTATGAAAACTTAGTGCCTCCAAAATCATACAACTCAAAAAAAGTTAAAGATAAAGTCCCTTCCCCAAAAGCCAAGAATGATTGTTTGATGAAACAGCATCTAAAACCATGGTTTGAAGAGGTAAATAAGTTAACTAGCAGAAAAATAGCGATTTTTTTGATATGTAGTTTAATCACTGGTTGCAGAAAGAATGAGCTGCTTTCATTAAAATGGACAGATGTCGATTTTCGTTGGAAAACAGCAAAAGTCAGGGATAAAATTGAAGATGAAGGTCGCCTAATTCCTCTAACTGCATATGTTGAAAGCTTATTATTAGAACTAAAGAAAAATTCTGATTCTAAATTCATATTTAGCAGTAAGGGCGCTGAATGTGGCCATATTGTTAATCCTTACGATAGCTTAGAGAAAATATGTAAAAAACTAAATATTGAACTTACTCCCCATGGATTGAGGAGATCATATAAAACGTTAGCTATTTGGGCAAAAATCAATGAAGGATCTTTAGCACAGATATCAGGTCATAAACCAAGTGCATTAGTTGAAAGGCACTACATCGTACGACCTATGGATATGCTACAAGAAACACTACAAGAATATGAGGATTGGATTTTGCAACAAGTGCGAAATGGCATTAATTGAAATACCTCGATACGGACTAATGCCAGTCAGTTAAGAAATTGACTGGTAAAGGGTGTAAATAATTCTGTGTAAATACAGTTTTAAAAATACTTGGTTACACGCTCTTCAAAAGAGGGCGTTCAAAAATCTATGTCAGTAAATTTGACTACATTTTAATTATATCGATCTAATCGACCTTCAAAGTAAATGGATAATTGAGTAATGTGTGAAAATTGAGACTTCTACTGACATTTTGGTAAATTTTACCTCATGTCATAGGAGTTTGAATTTTGAGTACAAAAGCCCAACGGGAAATTGCCCATAAATTAAAAGTGTTTGCTCATGCTGAACAAAATGGCAATGTTGTATTGACCTGTCGATATTTTGGTATTTCACGAAATACTTTTTATCGTTGGAAGAAGAATTATAAATCCAAAGGAGAGATAGGATTAGTCAACAGTAAGCCATGTCCACAGAACCTTAAGCTACGCACGCCTGCTGTGATTGAAGATAAGATTATTTATTTACGTCAACACTATCATTTTGGACAACTACGGATCAGTTGGTATTTATGGCGTTATCACCAAATTAAAATTTCAGCAGCTGGGGCGTACCATGTTTTAAAACGGCATGGTATGAATCGATTACCCCAAAATCAGCGTAAACGTTCTATTCCTATTCCTCAACGTTATAAAAAACAAGTGTAAGCGTCCGCTGAACCCCATGCCTATTTTTTAATTTGAGTTGGATTTCCAGCGATGTGGTAGTAATTCTTCTATTTGGGTCGCTTTATGCGTCGGCAGCCTTTTCAGCACATCACTGAGATAGGCATACGGATCCAACCCATTCAGCTTTGCTGACTGGATTAAAGTCATGATATTTGCCGCTCGCTGTCCACTGCGCAGCGAACCTGCAAACAACCAGTTCTTACGGCCCAATGCCCAGGGACGCATTGAGTTCTCTGCCCAGTTATTGTCAATGGGTAGATTGCCATCATCCAGATAGCGGCTTAAGGCTGGCCAACGCTTCAGACTGTAATTGATGGCCTTGGCGGTTGGAGAACTCGATGGCACCGTCAGATAATGTTGGTTGAGCCATTCACACAGTTGTTGCATCACCGGTTGGCTGTGCTGTTGTCGGTATTCGCGGCGGTGTTCTGCTGTACCATCGGTCTTTTTCCTGAGTTCTGCTTCTATCGCATACAGTTTCTGAATCATCAGTAATGCCTGTTCAGCGATCTGACTTTTCCCGGTCACATGTAGCTCATGGAATTTACGACGTGCATGCGCCATGCAGCCCACCTCTATGACATCGCCTGATTTAAAGCGTGCTTTATAACCACTGTAATCATCACAGACCAGATGGCCCTGCCAGCCATTCAGGAACTCTTCTGCATGCTGACCTGAACGGCTATCCTGAAAGTCATAGATCACCGCTTGAACTGGATTGTACTGTGTAGTGGCATAGGCCCAGACATAACCTTTCTTCGGTTTTTTCTCATCATCACCCATCCGCATGATGGTGACCGGCGTTTCATCGGCATGGATCACCCGCTGTTGCAGCACCACCTGTTTTAAGGCATTGGCCAGAGGTTCCAGTTCCACACCGCAGCGACCTATCCAGTCAGATAACGTTGATCTAGAAAGCTCGATTCCCGCCCGCTGATAGATCAGACGTTGACGGTACAGCGGTAAATGATCGGCATACTTCGATACCAGCACATGGCTGAGCAGTTCAGGTGAAGCAATGCCTTTATCAATCACATAGGCAGGCATCGCTTGCTGAGTCAGGGTGTCACACTGATCACAGACCCATTTGCCACGCACATGCTGTTCCTTATAGAACTGTGCCGGTCTGAAATGCAGTTTTTCACTGATATCTTCGCCGATACGACCTAACTGGCAGCCACAACTGCATTGGGTTGATGCAGGTTCATGCTCAATACGGATGGTGTGTAGATGATCCGGCAGCAGTCGACGTTTAGGTTTGTTGACTGTGGCTTTCTCTGTCGCTGCATCGGTTTTATCTGCATTCAGCCGTTCCAGTTCCAGATCAACGGCTGCAATATCTTCTTCGACCGCTTCATCCCAGAGATGGATTTGTTTTGCAGTGAGATGTTCGTTTTTACTGCCGAATTTGTGCTGTTTAAATAGTGCGAGTT
>NZ_VPAS01000052.1:0-1096 GCF_013419125.1 Acinetobacter sp. YH12102
GTCTGCTTGGCATCTTTTGAGAACGATTGCGTTTGTTTTGTTGTTCCAGTTCTTCATGCTGTTGTTGGATATGATTCAGAACAGCACCCAACCGTTTATTCTCAACAATCTCTCGCTGATTCAGCTGACTTAATTTATCGAAGAGGCTGTAATTGATCTTTCGGCCATCATGCATGAGGGCTACAGTACCATCCGGGTATTCCAGGAACTCAAGATACTTACCGATCAACCTTTGATTTTCTTCGGTGTTTTCCAGGAGATATACGCATTTATCATAAGTAATCGTCAGGCTATTCGTGACTCTGCGGGGTTCACGCCAAGTAAAAATATCATCTAATTCTTCGGCTGTTTCAGTGATAGGCCGATGTAGATCCTTAGGATTAAAAGCCATCTTGGCGAACTTCTGATTGAACTGCTCAATGAAGCAGGGTAGCCAGGCATTAGCTTGCTCAATCGAGCTGATACCTTCCAGACGCATCTCCTTGATCAGACGGTCCTGAAGGGTTCTGTTGGCACGTTCCACACGGCCTTTGGCCTGTGGTGAATTGGCGAAGATGATATCGATATTCAGGGTACTGAGTACGCGTCCAAACTGGGTAATCTTGGTGTCTTTCTTGCTGCTTTGATTCACCCTGAAGACTGAATGTTTGTCGCTGTAAAATGCCAACGGCTTACCATGCTGCTCAACATACAAGCGTGTTGAAATCATATAATCAAAGGCTGATTCTGATTCACAGAAGCGTAAATGCTGCAATTTTCCTGTAGCATCATCGATAAACACCAGCAGACAGCATTTAGCAGCGCGTCCTTCAAACCAGTCATGATATGAGCCATCAATTTGGATCAGTTCACCAAAGCAATCCCGGTTGTAACGAGGCTGATACGGGCGTTTCAGGCGCTTGGATCGAGGAATCCATAAGTCAGCTGCAATCATCCAGGAACGCAGGGTTTCTACTGAAAGATCGAATCCATGTACGGTGGTGAGCTTTTCATGCGCTAAAGTGGGTCCGAAACCATGGAGTTGGTCAGAAACAATATTGAGGCACTTGAGTCTGAGTTCTTCAGGAAGTTTGGAATTGCTGATTTGGCCACGACC